>JAHIPJ010000154.1 GCA_018894445.1 Actinomycetota bacterium | reverse complement strand
TCCGGATATCTTTGCCAGCACCCCTGCTTTGTTTTCAACTAAAACCGAAATGATATGATTCATAATATTACCTTTTTCCCTCTATACACCTTCTAACATTTCACTTTCTAACATTTCACTTATTGGGGAACCTGGCGCTACCATAGGGTAGACATTTTCCTCTCTGTCTATCCAGAAATCTACCAGCACCACGTTGTTTATCTCCAGAGCCTTCTTTATAGTGCTTTCAACCTCTTCCTTTTTCTTAACCCTGAAGCCAACCCCACCGTATGCTTCTACAAGCTTCACAAAATCAACACAATTATATATACAGGTATGCGAATACCTTCCTTTAAAGAAAATTTGCTGCCACTGTCTTACCATACCCAGATAACCGTTATTAAGCAGCATGATTTTTATATTTATTTTATTGGTAACCGCCGTAGAAAGCTCCTGGGATACCATCTGAATGCTGCCGTCACCGGCTATATCTATTACTGTTTTATCCGGCCTACCTATCTTTGCACCAATAGATGCCGGAAGTCCAAATCCCATAGTGCCAAGACCCCCAGAAGAGACCAGCGTTCTGGGTTTGGTAAATTTGTAAAATTGGGCAGCCCACATCTGATTCTGGCCTACTTCAGTACAGATTATAGCATCACCTTTGGTCAGCTCATAAATTTTTTCTACAACATAGGCTGGCTTAACCTTGATAGAATTCCGGTCATATTTAAGCGGATAATCCTTCTTTATTTTTTTAATCCTTGACAGCCACTCTTCCCGGTTGGGAATTCCTTTCTTTTCAATATATTCTTCATATTCGCTTTTTAAATCAGTAAGAACAATCCTTGCATCTCCTACAATAGGTACAAGTACTTTCACATTTTTCCCTATTTCTGCAGGATCAATATCTATATGAATAATTTCTGCCTCTGGCGCAAATTCTGATAATTTACCGGTAACCCTGTCATCAAATCTAACCCCTACTGCAATAATAAGGTCTGCTTCGGTAAAAGCAAGATTTGCATATTTAGTTCCATGCATACCTGCCATTTTTAAAGACAACTGATCGGTTTCAGGAAATGAGCCCATTCCTAAAAGTGAAGTAATAACCGGAATTTTTGTAACCTTCACAAACTTTCTTAAAATATCACTTGCCCCTGAAGAGATCACTCCTCCTCCGGCAAAAATTACAGGCTTCCTGCTTTCAGCTATTTTTTTCGCTGCCAGCTTGACCTGCTTGAGATTGCCTTTAAGCGTAGGTTTATATCCGGGCAGACTTATATCCACCTTAAAGTTCTCGTCTATCAAATCAGTTGTTATATCAACCGGAATATCAATTAAAACCGGACCCGGTCTGCCTGTAGATGCAATTCTAAAGGCTTCTTTTATTGCTCTGGGTAAATCCTCAACATTTCTTACAAGATAGTTATGTTTTGTTATAGGTGCAGCTATACCTGTTATATCCGCTTCCTGGAAGGCATCTGTACCAATCTGGGTCGTACCTACCTGTCCGGTTATAGCCACCATTGGTATTGAATCCATATATGCATTGGCAATACCGGTGACCAGATTAGTCGCGCCCGGACCTGACGTGGCAATACAAACTCCCGTTTTTCCTGTTACCCTTGCATAACCGTCCGCTGCATGTGCCGCACACTGCTCATGCCTTACAAGTATGTGTCTTATGTCACTGTCAAATAATGCGTCATACAGAGGAATTACTTTGCCGCCAGGATATCCGAATATTACTTCTACTCCCTCTTCTTTTAAACATTTTACTATCATTTGTGCGCCGGTAATTTTACCCATAATAATTTCACTCCCTATATTTGTAACAACTTTATAACACTTAAAATGATTTGATAATTATATCATTTTTTTATTCTTTTTTAAAAAATAAAACACTTAAAATCAATAAAATTATTCTAGTACAGCTCCTTTTGCAGCTGAAGTTACAAGCTTTGAATATCTGGCAAGATAACCTTCCTTTATTTTTATATCCGGAGGATTCCAATTACCAATCCTCTTCTTTATTTCTTCATCACTTAAAAGTAGATTTATCTTATTTTCCTGTATATCTATTTCAATAATATCTCCTTCTTCCACAATACAAATTGGACCTCCAGCCTGAGCTTCAGGTGACACGTGTCCAATAGAAGCTCCCCTTGTAGCACCTGAAAATCTGCCGTCTGTAATTAAGACAACTTCCCTGTCCATACCAATTCCGGCAATAGCCGATGTCGGAGCAAGCATTTCCCGCATTCCGGGCCCGCCTTTAGGTCCTTCATATCTTATTACTATCACATCTCCGGAATTTATTTTTCCATTCATTATTGCTTCTAATGATTCTTCTTCACTATTGAATATTCTGGCTTTACCCTTATGGTGATACATTGAAGGATCTACAGCTGATCTCTTGACAACACATCCTTCAGGGGCAAGATTACCCCATAAAATGGCAATACCGCCATCTTTAATATAAGGATTGGAAACTTCTCTTATAACTTCCTTATTTAAAATCTTAGAACCTGATATATTTTCCTTTACTTTTTTCCCGCTAACAGTTTCGAGCTCGCCATTAATCAATCCGTTTTTTAGAAGTTCATTCATTACTGCTTCTACTCCGCCAGCGCTGTACAGATCCTCAAGATGATATTTACCTGCCGGGCTTAACCTGCATAAATTAGGTGTCCTGTTACTTATTTCGTTTACCATTTCCAGGTTAAAATCAACTCCGGCTTCATTAGCAATCGCCGGCAGATGTAGAATGGTATTGGTTGAGCAGCCAAGCGCCATATCAGCTGCAAGCACATTCTTAACTGCATCTATGGTTACAATATCTTTTGGTTTAATATTTTTATTTACAAGTTCCATAATCTTCATTCCGGCTATCTTAGCCAATCTTAATCTTTTGGAATAAAAGGCCGGAATAGTGCCGTTTCCGGGCAATGCGATTCCTATTGCCTCTGATAGACAGTTCATTGAATTAGCTGTAAACATTCCTGAACAGCTCCCGCATGTAGGGCAGGCTTCTTCCTCTATTTCTCTCAAATCCTCATCAGTGTATTTACCCTTTTTATATTTCCCGATAGCTTCATAGCAAGTGCTGTAATCAATATCCTCACCTTTAAATTTTCCTGCCAGCATCGGTCCGCCGCTTATCACAATTGAAGGAATGTTTAACCTGAGTGCTGCCATAATCATTCCCGGGACAATTTTATCGCAGGATGAAATCAGAACCAGCCCGTCAAAAGGATGCGCCATTGATACTGCTTCTATACTATCAGCTATTATTTCCCTTGTGGCAAGAGAATATTTCATCCCAACATGATTCATAGCCACTCCGTCACACACGCCTATTGTCGAAAATTCCTGGGGTGTGCCTCCGGCTATCCTGATTCCCGCTTTAACCGCTTCAGCAATACTATCAAGATGCATATGACCCGGTATTAATTCATTTGCTGAATTCACAACTCCGATTATAGGCCTCCTTATTTCTTCATCAGTATATCCTAAAGACTTAAAAATCGACCTGTGGGGTAGTCTTGCAATCCCCTTTTTCATACTATCACTTCTCAATTTTCCTCCCTCTCTTAAGAAATTACTTTTCAAATATTTCAATTATATAACATAACAAGTATTTGAAATACTTATAAAAGAATTTACAGGACTATTATATCTTAATAAAACAATATTTGTCCTGAAATTAGGATAGAATACCGACCAAAAGTAGTAGACAGGTTAAAATTAAAAGAATACATAGCCAAAGACCGGTAATATTTGTATTACCGGTAAAATGGGTTTTAAAAAACTCATTTTTAAGTTTATCTGGAAAACTTCTTTTTCTCGTATTCATAATAACTATTGAAAATTTGTTTAAGAAAAAATAATATCATAGATATACT
>JAHIPJ010000153.1 GCA_018894445.1 Actinomycetota bacterium | reverse complement strand
GAGATGTTATCGATACTCATCAGGTTAAGAACGGCTGCTATTTCAATTTTTAAGGCACCAAAGATAATTAGCATAAAATACCTAATATAAAAAAAGTTTGTGCTGTTAGCTAAAAATCAAAACTGGACTGTTTAAAAATCAAAAGTGGACTTGTCAAGTCCAATGTTCTTTGAAAAATTAATAAGTGGACAACGATAAAAGTGTTGCCTGGTTTTGCTATGATTTATCTTTTATTGTAAAAACCGCAAAACAAAAGGAGTAAAGTCATGGCAGATCAACTTCACAAAAGGTTCTCAAACGCGCAAATCAAATCCCTTATTGAAAGCTACATAAGAAAAGAAATCGAGCTTAGCTATATACTTTCAATTACGGGCATTGGCCGGTCAAGATTCTTTGAAATACTTAAAATCTATAAACAAAACTCAAATACTTTTTCCATAGATTATTCAAGAGAATCTATTAACAGAAAGATCCCAAGTGAAGTTGAGGATGATATTTTGGCAGAGCTATATATTGATAAGTGCATGATTGAAGACAAGTCTAATCCCATAAAATATTACAACTACAGTTACGTTAAGGACCTGCTCAAGGATAAATATGGCCATAAATTGTCCCTTCCAACAATAATAGACAGAGCCAAAAGATTTGGATTCTATGATAAGAAAAAAAAACCAAAAGCTCACGACAAGGAAGTACTTACCAACTACATTGGAGAACTTCTCCAGCATGACAGTTCCCATCACAGGTGGAGCCCGTATGCAGATAATAAATGGTATCTTATTACAACTCTTGATGACTACAGCCGAAAGATACTTTATGGAGATTTTTTAGAGAGTGAAACAAGCTGGGCTCACATTGAAAGTGCAGAATACACCACCCTAAAGTATGGTATTGCATATTCCTTCTATGTTGATAGCCACTCCATATTTAGATTTGTTCAAGGAAGAGACTCTTTCTGGAGAAAGCATATAAAAGTAACCGATGAAGCTGATCCGCAGTTTAAGCAGGTTTTAGATGAACTCTCCATAAAACTTATCTATGCACTTTCTCCCCAGGCAAAAGGTAAAGTGGAGCGACCATACAGGTGGCTTCAGGATAGAATTGTACGTACCTGTTCAAGAGAGGGAATAAAAGAAATATCTGATGCAAGACAGGTTTTGGCTTCCGAACTAAAAAGGTATAACAGTTATCAGGTTCACAGCACAACTGGAGAAATTCCTGATGTAAGATTTTATAGAGCCTTTGATGAGAAAAGGTCACTATTTAGAGAATTTGTAATACCTTCTCCATTTATTTCAACAAAGGATATATTTGCTCTAAGAGATGACAGAGTCGTAAATGCATATAGAAAAATATCCATTAATAACCTGGAACTGAATGTATCCGGAGTTCCCTTAAGAGAAAGAGTTTATTTAAGAATTACCCCTGACAAGAATTCTGGACTTTCTGAGATTAGGTTCTGGTATAATAAAAAACTTGTTGGGATTGCCAAGGTGAGAAATGAGGATCTGAATATTCATAATTTCTAGTTAAAATATCTAGTCCACTTTTGAATTTTAAATTACGTAAAAACAGTCCACTTTTGATTCTTAAATGACAAATATTAAAAACCAATTGACAAATAAAAAATAATGCAGTTTAATCGTTTACGTAAAGGTTTATATTTTGAGATTAAAAATTATCACGATAGGAGGTGAAAAGTAAATTTTTGGATTAGTATGAGGAGAAGGTAGTAGAAATATTAAAAAAAATTAATTGTGAAGTAAAATAATATAAGAGAGGAACAAAAGAAAATGAAAAAGGTATTTTTATGGTTGGTAGATACGGGGGTGAGTCGATGATCGGGAAGAGCAAGGACATGTCTATGAAATCGAGGAACGGGGATTCTGGGATTGTAGAAATTGCTTACGAAAAATCCATAGATACATTGCGTCGGATGGTCAGGCAGGAGGGGATGATTGCGGCAGGCGAGGGATATTATCCTTGCCTGACGACTAGAGACATCATGATCACACACCTGGGCGCTGCTTTGGTGGCTGACTCGGCTTTCGAAGAGTCTTTTCGGACCTCCTTGGATACGCTGGCCAGTTGCCAAAGCCCATCCGGCCAGATACCAAACATATACTTTTTT
>JAHIPJ010000152.1 GCA_018894445.1 Actinomycetota bacterium | reverse complement strand
TCATATTTTAGGGCAGCTATGTTAATATCAGTGGTTAAAATAGTTATTCTGCAATTTTAAATATGCAAATATGTAATAATTATATACTTCTGCCAGATATTTTTAATTTTTTAATTTAGATAGGGTATAATATAAATGCTGGAAATATCAGTAATTAGAAATTATTTTTTTAATAAAAAATGCCAGGCTGCAAGTGCTCAAAACTTAAGGGTGAAAAGTTAAATGTTTGGATCCTCGATAAAATTATTTAAGGTTTTTGGAATAGAGATCAGGCTGGATTACAGCTGGTTTATAATATTTGCGTTATTTGCCTATTTTTTTGGATTTATTTATTTCCCTTCAGTTCTTCCTGGATTGAATAAGGGTCTACTGGCATTAATTACCATTATTACCGTAATCCTTTTCTTTACCTCGGTATTAATACATGAAATGAGCCATTCTCTGGTTGCCAGGAGCAGAGGCACATCTGTAGAGAAAATAACACTTTTTCTGTTTGGAGGAATGGCCCAGATAGAGAAAGAGCCGGAAACCCCTAATAGCGAGTTAATTATGGCCATTGCCGGTCCTGCTGCAAGCTTTGTAGTTGCTGCAATATTTGGCGTTATATGGTTCTTTACCAAAAATATTGCCCTTGTGAGAGAGCCGGTTAAATATCTGGCTATTATTAATATCGTACTCGGAGTTTTTAATATGCTTCCTGGTTACCCTCTTGATGGCGGAAGAGTACTGCGGTCAATAATATGGAAAGTTACAGGAAACCTGGAGCGCGCAACCTTTATAGCTTCTACGACAGGAAGAGTAATTGGATTTATGATTATAGCAGTTGGTGTCTTCTTTATCCTTACCGGTAATTTTTTAAATGGGGTATGGCTTGCTTTTATAGGATGGTTTCTGCAATCCTCTGCTCAGATGGGCTATCGGCAGCTTATTTTTGAAACTTCCATCAAGGGAATTAAAGTAAGAGATGTTATGAATGAGAATATTGTAAATGTCACAAAAGATATAACTATACAGGATTTGGTAGATGATTATTTTATGAAATATAGGTTTGGAAGGTTTCCAGTAATAGAAGATGAAAAAACCCAGAGGTTTATAGGTGTGATTTCATTACATGACATTAAGGGAGTTTCAAAAGAAGAGTGGGCGGAGGTTAAAATAGGAGATATAGTTAAATCAGTTTCGGAAAGTGAAAAAGTAGATATGTCTATGGAAATATCTGATGCAATTAAGAGGATGGGGAAAAACGATCTGGGGCACCTGGTAGTGATGTCCGGCGATAAGTTAAGAGGAATAATTACAAAAAGTGATGTAATGCGTTTTATAAAGATACGGTCTGAATTTCACTAGCCTTCCAAAATATTAAATATCCGGACTTGAAAAGAATTTATAATTACTCCATTAAAACTTGAAGAAAATGAACTTCATCCTATCTTAAAGATAGATGAATACATTAATTGTAAAAAAATAACTTAGAGGTAGAAAGGTAGAGAAGGTGAAATATAGATTATTTAGAGATAGTAAAAAAGAGATTAAAGAAAATTTAAAAGATTTAAAAGTTATATATACTGATCTTGACGGTACTTTATTTAATGACAGGGGTTGTATTATTAAAGATGAGAAAGGTGGTTATTATTTTAAAGCAGTTAAACTGCTGTCTGAGATAGCAAGAAAAAACTGGGATGTTGTTCTGGTATCTGGAAGAAATAAGTTCCAGTTAAGATATAATGCTCAGATTATTGGACTGAAAAATTATATTGCGGAGTTAGGTTCTGAATTAGTCTATAATCTGGGCAAAGAAGTTTATGCTACGTTTGACAGACAGAAGATAAAATATGATCTGACATATGAAGGAAAAGATTTAATAAAGATTATAGAATTATTTAAGAAAAATTTTCCAGATAAAATAGAAAGTAAGATGGAATGGAGCAGGTATAGGTCACATACTGTATTATTTTTTGGAGAAATAAATCTGAATTTCGCAAACAAACTACTTAAAAAAGAAGGATATGAAGAGCTTGTTCTGGTAGACAACGGGCTTTCATCATTAGTAGAATTAGGTCTGGATATAGAGAGATTGCATATTTATAATTTAATGCCTAAGGGAGTTAATAAGGCAAAGGGGATAAAGCTGGATAAAAAAATTAGAAATTTTGATATCAATAATTGTATAGCGCTTGGCGACTCACTGGAAGACTTAAAAATGGCAGGTGAGGTCAAATACTTTTTCCTTATGGGGAATGCACTGGAGCATAAGGAAATGATACTGGATGAACTTGATAAATATAATAATGTATATGTAACCGACGGTGTTATGAATAAGGGTTGGGCAGAGGTTATAGAGTATCTGGTGAATTAAACTAACTACTTTACTTCCAATTTTTTATTATGATAATGTCATTATGTTCAATATAACCATTAAATAGTTTATAATAAAGACGTAAATAAATTAATTAATAAAGGATGTATCAATAATGTGTAATAATAATTCAGGTCCTGGAAGTGGTGGACATAATAAATCTGTTGGGAAGGGGTTAGCAGAGGTATTAATAGTTGTTTTGATTTCAATTTTTTCTGGATTTATATTAGGATTATTATTTGCACCCAAATCTGGATTAAAAACTAGAAAAAATTTAATTGAAAAGCTTAAAGATATAATAGATAGAGGAAAATTTACCCTGGTCGAAGCAAAAGTTATGGGTGGGGAATTATTGGAGAAAGGCAAAGAAAAAGCCGGGAAAATATCCTCTAAAATTAAAGGTAAAAGTCAGGCAGATATTAATTGAAATTTAGCCGTAATATCCTGCTTTCATCTGTTGACAATGATTTTTTACTATAGTAGACTTTACGTTTGCTAATTTAATTGGACAGCTAATGGCTATGGCAGTTTTAGTTGTTATTCAAGAGTTGCCGAGAAAACTCCGTCTGCTTGCAGCGGGGATGAATCGGTAAAAAATACGCTGGGGCACAGCGGAATTGACGCCTGTGGAGTTGAAGGGTTGCCTTCGACATTGAAGCAGGAAAAAGAATGCTTAGTAAACT
>JAHIPJ010000151.1 GCA_018894445.1 Actinomycetota bacterium | reverse complement strand
TCTCCTGAAAGATATATCTTTTATCATTAAGAAAAGCCTCAAGAGTTTCGCCCGTAATAGTGATATCGCTCTGGACTAATTTTATATCACCCTTTATCTGGCCAATCTTTTTATCTACATCAAAATCAGCTTCCTGAGCAGTTAGAGTAATATCTTCCTGGGTGATAATGACATTACCTTTAAAGATCATTTTATCAGTACTCTTATCATAAGTCACATTATCTGCCTGTATATTTACCACCGATTCTTTCTTTTCTTCCTGGGCAGAAGCACAAAATGATAAAAATATAATTAAAGACAAGCTAAAAAACATTATTAAAAATCTATTAAAACGGAATTTTTTACAATTTTTCATTATACATAAAAACTCCTTTCGATTAAATTAGTCGTTAGTATTAAATATAATATAATTCAATTGATCAATTAAATGCTCACCCTCACCTTAATCTTCCCCCCCTTCTATGGGGAGGAAACGAATACAAGCGCAAGATTATTCAATTATAAAAGTTACTTTTACATTTCCCTGTAATTCAAGTTTGTTTAGTTCAATATCACTTATAAGCCAGTCGGCAGTAATATAATTTTCTTTTACTATTAATTCCACCGGTTCCAGGCTGGCTAAGGTCTCCTCTTCAGAATCCCAGAAGAATCTATCTCCTTTTAAGATATCCCCTTCCTTGGTTTCGATAACTACATCACCCACTAATTCCATACTCTTACTTCCCATATCGGCAATACATTTATTAAGCTGAACATTTAGATAGGGTTCATTATCTTTAAAGATAACCGCTTTTTTAATCTTTTCAAAGATGGTCTTTTTTCTGTCTTCGGCTAAAGATATTTTATCAGCTTCTATCTCCCATTCTTTTTTCCCGGATTTAACTCCTACTACTGTCCCCTTTTCTATCTTGACCGGGGCTTCTCTTACTTCTATATCTTCTTCTACTTCCTCAATCTCTTCTTCGGTCTTGCCTGCATCTCCATCTTTCCCCCTATTATAAATAAAATAAAAAGAAAGGGCTATAGCCATAATTATTATTAAAATAAACCATAAATATTTTTGTTTAAGCATATTATAATAATATCATTAAAGCCCCAAATATAAAAGCATTTCATCCCAAAAAGTATCCTGAGCAAAGTTGGTGCTGTTATACTTATTGGAATTATAAGCATAATACCATGGAAAGTAAATAGAAAGGCCTTTAGAGCCGCTTACGCTCCACCCGTTGTAACCTGAATTTATCACCGTAAAATTCAATAAAGTCTGTTGAATAATTAAGGAAATAGTTTTAACTTCAAGGCTATTAGAATAATCAAAAATTTTATTACAAAAATCATATAAATCAATAAAATCAGGATCTCCATAATACTGACTGGAATAAGCAGCATTTATGTAAGTATTTTTAGGAGTTAGAGTATCGCTCATTATAGCCAGAGCTAAATTAGATAATTGCTTTGCTAAAGTATTCATATAGCTTAAATTAATTGCTGATTGAGTGACATCATTATAAGGATAGGAATAAATATATCTATCAACAATATCTACTGCCAATTGTACCGGAGACATATGAGGATTGCTCACCAGCTGAGCCAGGATGGTATCATAGGGCCAGCCATCGCCGGGCTCATTTTCTTCTGATGCCACCATGATATGGGCATAATCTTTTATCTGATAAGCCACTTCAGTCATAGCCATAAGGCAGGCATCCATCCCCACAATATCAATATTTTTACCCATTTGAGCACTAATCGCAGAAAGGGCATATTCTAATTCGGGCATAGTTATTCTATCTCCTCCACTGGTATCATCCCAGGCGATATCTTTAGCAGTATATGCCGGAGACCGGAACCCTCCCCCATGATTCCAGATTACCAATAGATACTTTTTAGCCGAATAATTAGCTACCGCCCAGCTGGCAAAATCGACCAGAGTCTGAGGGTCTCCCATATTAAGCTCATCCAATTCACTTTTTAAATCGGAACTTATCTGATAGGGGTCAAAATCTTGAGTAATGTAATATCTTCGAGTATTAGTCCAGTTGCTGTTGGAAGAATCATCAAGATAACCCCAACCATAAGAAGCTAATACACTATAGGGAATTCGGTCAACCTGAACTACAATATTTACATCTTTTGAAGAACCTACCATTTCCAT
>JAHIPJ010000150.1 GCA_018894445.1 Actinomycetota bacterium | reverse complement strand
TTATTTTTATATGTTATTTCAGCTGCAATATGGCTGATAGTGTTATCCGCAGTGGACCTCAGTTTTGCTTACCCATTTATTGGTTTTACATATGTAATGGTACTTGTCCTTTCAAAATTTATATTAAAAGAGGATGTGAACCCCATCCGCTGGGCAGGCGCGCTTATAATAACTATAGGCGTGATTGTAATTTCCAGAGGATGATATTTCAAACCGAAAGTAAGGTGAGATTTTTAATTGACGCAAGATGATGATCCTTTGATATCAATTATCACTGTAAATTTTAACGGTAAGAAATTTTTAGGCAATCTTTTTAATTCCATACTTGATCTTAATTATTCACGTGAAAAAATCCAGATAATAATGGTAGATAATAATTCTACGGATGGTTCTGTAAAATTTGTGAAAAAAGAATTTCCGCAGGTAGAGATAATTGCTCTTAAGGAAAATAAGGGCTATGCTGGAGGTAATAATGAAGGATTTAGCCGTTCAAAGGGGAAATATATAGCTCTTATAAATAACGATTGTGTAGTTGAAAAAGACTGGCTGTCTGAGATGCTGTCTATATTCAGGCAATCTACTGATAATTCTAAAATAGGAGCGGTGGGCCCTAAAGTAGTTTTTTATTATAATTATCTACCTCTTCAGCTGATTACAAATAGCAAGAATCAAAAAGAGATGGGTGATAGTAGAAAATCCAGGAGACTGGGTGTTCAAATATATGATGTAAAAGCTGGCAATGCTGAAAATAATAATAGTTACCGAAGCACTTTAAATGAAAGTGTTAAGTATCTGGATGGATTTTATCCTGCAGAATCAGATGAAAAGGGAAAAATCTATCATTGGTCACAGGATAATGCCATTCTGGCCGTACCAATAGAGAATCTAAATAAGAACCTGGAGATACAGTTTAAGGTATCATCATATCTTTCACCCAATCATTTACAACTGGTAGCAGGTGAAGAAATATTTAAAGATATTGAGGTTTCAAGGAAATCTAAAACGGTAAAAATAAAGATTCCAAAGAGGTTTTTTGCTTACAGGAAAGACATTATCAATAGTTGCGGGATCAAGATAAATAAATCCTTTTATAGTATGGATAGGGGTTTTGAGAGTTTCGATGAAGGACAATATAACCGGGTAGAAGAAGTCTTTGGACTCTCCGGGAGCAGCTTTATGGTGGATAGAAAAATGCTTGATGAGGTCGGCAATTTTGATGAGAGCTTTTTTACCTACTATGAAGATATTGATCTATTCTGGAGATCCAGGTTAGCCGGTTGGAAGAATTTCTTTACTCCTAAATCTATTGTAAGACATTTTCACTGTGGGACCAGCAAAGAATGGTCTTATGATTTTACCTATCATGTGATTAGAAATAGGCTGCTTATGATTTTTAAATGCGGTTGGCTGTTTTTATTTATTAAGAGTTATCTGGTATTCATTTTTTCAAATATAATTAACATCCTATATTATATTGCCCGATTGCCTGCGGGTAAAAGACAGAAAAGAATTGATATCCCGATCAGAATTAGAATTTTCTTTGAACTTTTCTATATACTGCCTAAGAATTTAATAAGTAGAATTAGAATAAGAACTGGCAGGAAGGTGCAGGATAGAATTATCAAAAGCTGGATGAGAAGTTTTTAACAGGGCATTTTATGAAGAAGATTGCTATTTATGATAGATACCTGTCAACAGTTGGGGGCGGGGAGCGATATAGCTGTAAGATTGCTGAAATCTTATCCAAACAAAATGAATTTAAAGTAGATTTGATTACCGATATATTTGCTGACTTAAGAAAAGTTTCCCGGAGACTTAACCTTGATCTGGCCAGGGTGAATTTAAAAATATTCCCTTTCGTATCAGAAGATTATGCCGTGAAAATCACAAAAAAATATGACCTGTTCATAAATGCTACTTATTTAAGTTCACTTCCTGCATTCGGCCAAAAAAACATATATTTGTGTTATTTCCCGACTCCTTTTGATGTAGATTTTAAATTTATTCATAAGTTTTTGCTATTTTTTTTTAGACTGCCGGCAAGATGGTTATTTAAACTTGCAGACAAATTACTGGAGGGCTCTAATGAAATAGAAATAGAGGAGGGTTTATATGAGCCAAAAAGATTTTTATTGAGAAGGGGCAGCTGGAGCAGCGGCAGAGTAATTTTAAGGGTAAAAAGATCTAACCAGCCTTTAAGGCTTGGTTTTAAGAATCCTGATACAACTGGTCTTGGTTTAATGAAAGTAAATATTAAATTATTTGGAGATAGAGCGGAGAGCAAAGGATTTTTATATAATAAGGATATTGAGCTTGGAAAAGGTGCCAGGGAGACTGCTGAAATCCCATTAAGTCTAACCAGAGACTTTTCTGAAGTTTTAATCTCGTCTGATACTTTCATCCCTGTGGAGATTGACAGGAGTTCTAAAGATTCCAGGAAACTTGGTGTAGTTGTTTATGACGGGAGAAGGATAAGTCTTTTTAAAAAAGCTGTTCTTAAAATTTTGGGGTATATTCCTTTATTTCTTATAACTTTTCCCAGAGATTTAACATTTTTAAAAACTTACAATAAGATAATTGCCATCTCAGAATATTCCAAAAAGTGGATAAAAAAACTATGGGGCAGTGATAGCACTATTTTATTCCCCCCGGTTGATATTGATAGTTTCAAAGTGGGGAAGAAGGAAAAAATTATTTTGAGTGTGGGGAGATTTTTTCCCGAACACCACAATAAAAAGCAACTTGAATTAGCTCAAATATTCAAGCAGATATTAGAGCAGTATCCAGATGAAATGAAGGGTTATACTTTATATTTAGTAGGTGGTGTGGGGGGTAGAGCTGACCATCTGGAGTATGTAGAGAAAATAAGAGCTGCAAGCAAAAATTACCCCATAGAAATAATAACTAATATAGAGTGGGGAAAATTAGTAGAACTTTTTGCCAGATCATATATTTTCTGGCATGCTTCAGGGATGGGTGAAGATGAAAAGGTCCATCCTGAGAAATTCGAGCATTTTGGAATAACTACTGTGGAGGCGATGGCGGCTGGATGTATCCCGGTTGTCATAAATAAAGGGGGGCAGAAGGAAATCATAAATAACGGATATGATGGATTCTTTTTTGAGGACTGGCAGGAACTTAAGGATATTACTATAAAGATAATACGTGGGGAAGTGGATGTGGAGAAGGTTAGAAAAAATGCAATTGCAAACTGCAGGAAGTTTTCTAATTCTAATTTTAAAAGGGACTTAATCTCAATAATTGGCAAAATTTTAAATGAATAATCAAAAAGAAGCAATTTTA
>JAHIPJ010000149.1 GCA_018894445.1 Actinomycetota bacterium | reverse complement strand
CGCTTTCGGTGATTGTTGGTGAAGGATATTCATACGCCCCGGTATATATCCAGGTACTTATCCCTTCTTGTTCCAATGCTCTTGCCTTCCTCAAACGGGCTTTTAACGATCTGGCAAATCCATCTGTACCTAACAACCCTACCACTGAAGTTATGCCTGCTTTCACAAATTCACTCAATTGGATGGGTGGAGTTCGATATTGAGGTCCACCCTCGCCACCGGCGCCATTAATATGAACATGTTGGTCAATATAGCCGGGAATGATGATACATTTAGAAGCATCAATAATTTTTATATTTTTATCAATTACATTTAATGCTGATGTTAATATATTTTGGTCAATAAAAACGATTTTGTCATTGATAACCAGTATATCTTTTTTCCCTTTGTGTTCAGGTGCATAGACGTCCCCATCTTTTATTAATAAGATGCTCATCTTGCCTCCATATTGTAATAATTTATATTTTTTTAATTTGACGGAAAAATAATGATTTAATTATTTTCAAACTTTTAAAAATTAATTTTTATTTAAATGGACACATCCCATTTATTATTATATTAATACGACAAAATTATTATAATATCCTTCTTTTTGCCAAAAATAATGAACTAAAACTTTAATTCAAGGAAAAAGTTATAGGACTTTCAGCGTTCACAACTTCACATTTTTATAAACTTCTATAATCGTTTTTATTTGGATTCTGCAGTCCCCTGTCCTATCAATTCAATCTCAAAAAGTTTTGACCAAAATTTCCCAGTCACAAACAACCGATCATTCTTTGCATCATAGGCAATGCCATTAAGAACATCGACTGTCTCAATATCGTCTTTTGGGCTTAAAATGCCTTTCAGGTCTATCCAACCAACTACTTGACCGGTTAGAGGATCAATCCTGGCTATACGTTCTGTCTGCCATATATTGGCATAGATTTCCCCTTGAATATATTCTAATTCATTGATTCTGGTCACGGGAATATTGTTTGCGGAAACTTCAATCTGACCAATCTCCTCAAAAGTTTCAGGATCTAAGAAATGTAATGTTGAGGTACCATCACTCATGATTAAATGCTTTCCATCATGTGTAATACCCCAACCTTCATCTGGATAATAAAATTCTTGTAGTAATTTAAAACTGTATTTATCATAGACAAAACCGATATGAGATTTCCAGGTCAACTGGATAATCTTATTCCAATAGATGGTCACCCCTTCACCAAAAAATTGAGGTGGTAGTTCACAAATTTGTAAGATTTCTCCAGTTTCTAATTTCACTCTACGTAAGGTAGAATATCCATGAAGACCTGTTCCTTCATATAGAAGGCCATCTTCAAATACCAATCCTTCTGTGAAAGCACTTTGGTCATGAGGATAAGTATTGACAACCTTATAGGTATAAACTGGAATAACATTAGAATTGGTGGAAGGCTCTAGATTCGAGCAATGATAAATAAAAAAAACTCCTGTTAATACCAAGAGCCCGATAACGAATATTTTGAAAAATCGATTCATAATAATTTTCCTTTTCAGCCTATCGCCAATAGATAACGGAGATAACGGGGTCTATAATTAAAAAAGTATTTCATAACTATAGAATAATCTGAAAGGTTAGGATAGTCAAATAACTTTCTTTATGCAAGAATAAACTATATGGCCAGAGGAACATTTGTGGCTACCGGGGTCTGTCCAAGGACTGAATCAAGTCCTGGTGACTCGATTTGAACTGCCGGATGTTCCTCTGCCTCTACCATAGTCTAATGGGAAGATGCCTATAAAAAGTGGCTATTATAGACGGGATATCGGATAGAGGCAAGGCCATAAAAGATAGGAGGAAAGAAAGATGAAAAGATTATCCGGAGGAATCGATATCGGATGCGAATCTCACCACATATTAATCTTAGATGAGGAAGATAATGTCCTTTATAACCAGAAGGTAGCTCATAAACTTAATGAATTTGCTGAAACTATAAAGCTATTTAAGCAGATAGAGAGAAAAGAAGGAGGAAAGATTTTCTTCGCCTTGGAGGGAAAGAACGGCTATAGTGCCCCACTTGATCGGATACTACTTACTCAAGGGTTTACCCTCTACAATGTAGATAACCTAAAATTAAAAAGATTTAGACAGGCCTTTGCCGGTGAATGGAGAGATGATGAAAGAGATTCTCTGATGCTCTCCAAGATGTTAAAATTAAAAGACTATATAAATAGTGAAAGGGAAAAGGT
>JAHIPJ010000148.1 GCA_018894445.1 Actinomycetota bacterium | reverse complement strand
ATAATGTAAGAGAAAGATACAAAAAAGTTGTGGCAGTAGGTGAGACAGGTTTTGATTTTTACAGAAATCTTAGTCCCAGGATGGATATGGAAAGAGCCTTCGTATCCCATATAGAACTGGCTTTAGAGTATGATATACCGGTAATAATCCATGATAGAGATGCGCACAGGCAAACACTGGAAGTTGTAAAGAAATATATTGACCATAAAAAATTCAGGGCTGTTGTTCATTGTTTTTCAGGAGATGTCAATTTTGCCATGCAGTGCCTGGCTTTAGGGCTGTATATTTCCTTTACAGGTGTGATCACCTTTCCCAATGCCAGTGGCGTATTGAAGGCTGTGGAAAAGGTTCCTGTTGAACGTTTATTTATAGAAACCGACGCGCCCTTTCTGGCCCCGCAGGCGAAGAGAGGCAAAGAAAATTATCCCGGATATGTGAGATATGTTGCTGAAAAAATTGCAGAAATTAAAAATTTAAGTGTTGAAGAAGTTGCGGATATTACTTCAAAAAATGCGGAAGATTTCTTTTCTATAAATTAAAATTAACTATTTTAAAATAAAAATGCATTCTTATATTAGCTCTCCTGGAAAGACAGTCCAAATTTTAAGCAGGTATGGAATAAGGCTTAAAAAAAGGCTGGGGCAAAACTTTTTAATTGATACAAACAGTGCCAAAAAAATAATTTCATATGCAGGTGTTAATGCTGATGATGTAATTCTTGAGGTCGGAAGCGGAATCGGGAGCCTTACAGAAATTCTGTTTCCAAAGGTTAAAAGAGTTGTCTGTGTTGAGATAGACAATCTTTTAATCGAAGCTTTTAAAGATATTTTCAGCGAAAATCTTGGAGAAAAAATACAATTGATACAAGCTGATGCTCTAAAGCTTAATTATACTGATATTGCCGGAAAGTATAAAATAAATAAAGTAGTTTCAAATCTTCCATATAGCATTGCAGCACCTCTAATATTAAAAATTCTTATAGAAGCAGAAGATATAAAAAAATTATTCATAACCATACAGAAGGATATAGCTGAAAGATTACTTGCTTCAGCGGGAGATAAAAATTACAGCTCTTACACTGTAAAATCTAATTTTCTTGCAGATTTTAATTTTTGCTTCCAGATTTCACGTAATTGTTTTTTACCCAAACCTTTTGTCGGTTCAGCAGTTGTAGAAGTAAGCAGAAAGGATAATAGAGTTTTAATGGACGAGAATTTTAAGACCGGAGATTTCTTTGATTTTATAAATAGTTGTTTTTTACACAGGAGGAAAAAGCTTATCAATTCACTATCTCAAAGCAATACCAGATATTGCTATAAATTGGAATTAATTATAAAATTGCTATCCGAAATTGGGAAAAATAGGGACGTAAGGGCAGAAGAGCTTTACTTAAAAGATTATATTTCCTTGTATAAAAAACTTAATACCTAATAGCGAGCATTTATGTTATCATATAGCAAAATGAAACCGAAAAATATTTTAAAGCTTAGAGCTTCAGGGAAAATAAACCTTTACCTGAATGTTACAAAAAATGGAAGGGCTGACGGCTATCACGAGATAAAATCAATAATGCAGAGTATAAGCCTTTCTGATGAACTTACTTTCGAAATTTTAAAAAGAAAGAATAATCATGGGTCTGAAAATAAAAATGGAATTTATATTACCTGCAATAATGAAGATATCCCGCTTGATGAAAAAAATTTAGTACATAAAGCAGCAGCACTTATTCTGGATGGATATAATCTAAGAAGTAAATATTCGATAAAAATTAACATAGAAAAACATATTCCAGTATGCGCAGGACTTGCCGGAGGCAGCACAAATGCAGCAGCAGCTCTGGTTGCATTGGATAAGCTGTTCAATTTGAGTCTGAAAGTGGCTGATTTAATGAATCTGGCAGGCGAAGTAGGGTCTGATGTTCCTTTCTGTATCAAGGGGGGGACAACTCTTGCAGAAGGCAGAGGAGAAAAGCTCTCTGAGCTACCACATCTACCTTTTTACTGGATTATACTTGCTACCAATGGAGGAAAGTTCCTGTCAAAAGATATATATGGAAAGTTCGACTTAATAGGTGTAGAAAAGAAATCGATACATAAGGAACTGGTAAATAATATAATGGAAAAGGAATTTAGTGATTTCTTTGGGAAGCTAAGAAATGATCTGGAAGACGTAGCGGTAATTGAAGATAAAGAAATACTTATGGTAAAAGAAAAAGCGTCTGAACTTGGAGCCATTGCTGCCCAGATGACCGGGAGCGGTCCCACTGTATTTGCATTATGTGATGATCTAAAAACAGCACTTGATGTATATGAGGGTTTAAAACTGTTAACCTCCAGAGTCTTTCTATCTCACACCACACCTAATAGTTTAACTGTTTATAGTTAAAATCTAAAAATCTCAAGTGAAATAATTTCAATATAAGCCCGTTTTTAATTTGAATTTTCAATAAATGTGATATAAAATTTATTATCTTCTTTGGGGAGTAGCCAAGTGGTAAGGCAACGGGTTTTGGTCCCGTGATCGGAGGTTCGAATCCTCCCTACCCAGCCAACTTTCACTTTTTGCAAAATCATAAGAGGTTTCCCCGGCGCGTTGCGCCTCGTTATGGTATTTTTCCGCTATAATCCAGGCATTTTTGAAGTCACACGCCAGCATGCGGTCGGCAATGCGGAAGTTCGAACCAATCTTTTTAAGAAAATCTGCAACCAGAATTTTAAAACCTGCTCCAATGATTCTGTCCAGTATTCATAGTGGCTGAGTAAAACAAAAAGATCATTTCTCCGGTTTTTTTCCAAAGGCCTGCTCCGAAATGAAGCCGGGGCGGAAAGGGGGTCCGGGGGGAATTCCGCCCCGCCTTTTCCCGTTTCTTTTTCGCCGATATTTTCAGATATATTTCGTAAAACTAAATGTGACGATT
>JAHIPJ010000147.1 GCA_018894445.1 Actinomycetota bacterium | reverse complement strand
GAAAACTCAAGGGTCTTTAGCTCTTGAGATGAATTAGCCAGTGTGTTAAACTGTAATTGTCTGGTTTTGGAACGCAATCGGACATTAAACAAAAACATGGTAAGGCGTTGACATAAGTCAAGTCTATGACCCATGAAGCCACTTGGTCTTTAGCCTAGTGGTAGTTCACAATTATTATATAGTGGAGGCGGCGGGAATCGGTCTTTCGTCTCACTTTGTTCGCTCACGTAACCGCAGACTCCTTCAGCTTTCGCTTCAGTCCGTCTTTTCGATTCCTTTGAAAACATGCATCCAGCATGTTTTCATTGTTGTTATTACACTGTTGTTTTTTCCATCTTTGGTGGAGGCGGCGGGAATCGAACCCGCGTCCGAAGACATTGTCACTTAAATATCTACAAGCTTTTTCCATATTTTAAATCTCACTTTTTATGCTCGTATGGACACGATCAAAAAAGCCAGCCCGCATTAAATTTCCCCGGTACTACTGCAGACAAATCACACCAGAGTATCCTGCTAACCGGCGCCTGGTCGAAAAGCACAGGAAACTTTTCGCAGACGTAGCACCTTAAATTAAGCTGCTAATGCTAATTTATTATTAGCGTTTATGTTTAGCTCAGTTATTTACGAGTTCTGATACTCGACTTGCAATTTAAGCTCAACCTATCCCCGTCGAATCCAGATCGCCCCCTTTAATTATGGGCAGAACTTCAGATTTAACGCAAGCTTATTCTATACTAAAACTAATATTTTTTCAAAGCTCTCTTTATTTCAAGTTCATGTTCTCTATTCTGTAGATCTCTACGCTTATCTCTTTTAGCTTTGCCTTTGGCCAGTGCCAGTTCAACCTTAACTTTGTTTTTTATCATATATACTCTTAACGGAACCAGGGTAAGGCTTCTGTCAATTAATTTCCCTGCTATTCTGCCAATCTCTCTTCTATGCATAAGCAGCTTCCTGGTCCTTGTAGGATTTATATCTTCAGCCCTGCTTTTGCTGTAGGGAGATATATGCATATTATAAAGAAGTAGCTCATCATTTCTTATCCTGCCGTAACTATCTTTTAAATTAAGCCTGTGGTTACGGATAGATTTGACTTCACACCCTTCCAGTATTATACCAGCCTCATAGGTGTTTAAAATAAAAAAATCCCTTAAAGCCTTCTTATTCTGGGCAATTATTATTTTATTTTCTTCAGGACCACTCTTTTTTTTTAACCTGTTCATTCAATTTCACTTATTAAGGTATTGATTTTCTCTATAGCTCTATTTAACTGTACATCTTCTGTAGCATCTGGTTCCAATTTAACCAATACATCAGGATTTATTCCCACCCCATCTATGAAAGAACCTAAAGGCAGGAAATATTTTGCAGTTGTAAACTTGATTCCCGAACCATCTGAAAGCTCATAAAGCACCTGAACAACTCCCTTTCCGTAACTTCTCTCTCCAACCAAAATAGCTCTTTTATTATCTCTTAACGCACCGGCAACCAGCTCAGATGCACTTGCTGAAAATTCATTAATCAATATAACTAAGGGAATTTCAGTATATTTTCCTTCCCTGGCAGAATACTTACCAATTATTTCCTTATCCTCCATTCTTTCTCTTGTAGTAACAATTATGCCTTCATCTAAAAATAAATCACATACCTCAACTGCATCATCCAGTACACCGCCCGGATTATTTCTCAGGTCTAAAATTAATCCCTTAGCACCATCTTCAATTAACTTTTGAATCTCTTTGTCAAGTTGTTGCGCACCTCCATCCTGAAAGGCATAATACCATATATGGCCTATATCTTCTTCAAGAATCTCTGAGACCAGATTGGGGACATCAAACCTTGCCCTGGTAATAGTTACTTCGATAATATCTTCATCTTCAGGCCTATAAATTTTAAGATTTACTTTAGTCCCTTCTTTCCCTTGTATCATAGCCACTATCTTTTCAAGAGCCATATCTTCTATATCTATACCGTCAACTTCAGTTATAATATCCCCTTCCATGATACCAGCTCTGGAAGCCGGAGTATCGGGTAGGATTCTTACCACTACAACCTGCCCTTCATCATCAAGAGTAACTACAACCCCTATGCCGCTCATAGTACCGCTATAGGACTCCATAATCTTTTTATATTCTTCAGCAGTGAAATATTCTGTATGTTTGTCATCAAGAACCGAGAGTATGCCTTCTATAGCTGCTTTGAGTAATTCATCCTTACTTTTTTTAACCAGTGAGTTTCCAGAAATTAAATCTATAGCTTCCTCAATGGGTTTTATTTCAGAAGTGTTATTCTGCTTTATTTTTAATAAATATCCTTTAAAAGAATCAAAACTGATTCCTACCCATAATCCTGTAGAAAATGTAAATATAACAACTACTACTGCGATTACTACTCTTAAAACATTTTTTTTCATAACAGTATCACCCGATTTATTAACGTTAAGCATTTAAATTATTATTGTAAATAAGCACGTGGATCCTGTGCAGCACCGTTTATCCTGACTTCAAAGTGCAGATGCGGTCCTGTAGTCCATCCGGTAGAACCAACCAGCCCTATTACCTGCCCTCTCTGCACAGACTGGCCAATAGAAACATTGATGCTGGAAAGATGCGCATACCAGGTAGCAAATCCTCCTCCATGATAAAGCATAACAGAATAACCATATCCGCCAAAATAACCAGATTGGACGACCTGCCCCCCATCCGCCGCTTTCACCAGAGTTCCATAGGGAGCTGCGATGTCTATGCCTGAATGAAACCTGTTATATCCAAATATTGGGTGATATCTATTGCCGAAACCGGATTGTATTCTGCCAGCCACAGGCCATGCAAATTTTCCTGAAGGGGCGGAACCATACTTATAGCTTTCAAGAATTCTGGTAACCTCTGCTTCTTTAATCTCAAGCTGTTTTTCCATCTGTATAAGGGCATTCTTGTTAGCAGTGGTCCTGGAAAGCAAATTCTCTTTTTCATTATATATATCTTCAATTTCACGTTTCTCCTGCTCAGCCTGCCCAACCAGCTGCTTTACCTTGTCTTCATGCTCTTTCTGTTTCTCTCTTAAATCAATTATGGATTTTTTTATTCCTATGGTCGCAGTCTTTTTTTCCTTAACCTCCAGAATATTTTGCGTATCCTGCTCGGCAAAAAGATTCATAAGCTTCAACTTGGATATGAAATCCAGGAAATCTTCTGCTTTCAGTAAAATTTCCAGTATATTGCTGTTTCCATTCTTATAAATTGCGGCAACTCTATCATTTAAAATTCTTATTTTTTCTTTAAGCTCTTCTTCTATCCTTTTTAACTCTTCCTCTTTTAAAACCAGCTCTATGGTTGCTTTATCAACCTCGCTCTTGGCTTCGGATAATTTAGTGTTAAGGTTGTCCAGCTCAGATAATGCACTCCGCAGCTGCCCCTCTACTTCCTCTACCTGGTTAATATATTGCTGCTCTTGCTTTCTTACTTCTTTAATTTTTTCCTGGGTTTCTTCTCTTTCCTTCTGTATTTGTTCCAATTCATCTTCAAGAGACTGACTGTAAATAAATTTTGGTGATGCAGTAGAAATAAGATTAAAGCTGGAGAGTGCTATAATAATTGTTACAAATACGGCTATG
>JAHIPJ010000146.1 GCA_018894445.1 Actinomycetota bacterium | reverse complement strand
GGCGGACTGGCTATATTTTTCATTATTGTAATAATACTGGGCTAATTTTGAGTAACAATCTTTGAAAATCTTTTTTATTTCCAGATCATTATCACTAACTATTTCTGAATCTATTGCTTTTTTAAAATAAGTAATTGCTTCCGTGTAGTTGCTGTTATAATAGTAAGCATATGAAATTTTTTCCAGTGCATTATTAGCAAGCTTGCTGTTGGGGTAATTATTTAGAAGTGTATTATAATAATTTATTGATTGGGAATAGTCTTTATTGCCAAAACTTTTTTCTGCTTTATTTTTCAGAGCAGATGGACCAAAAAAATTTGATAGTATTAACCCTGTAAGAGACAGTATAAAGAATACAACGAAGAATGAACTTCCTCTGGTTCTCCTTGTAAAATTAAATATCGTAAGTATAAGGCTTAGTATAATTGCCGGTATACAGACAAATGGTAACATATCCCAGAAATTTCCTTTGTCCATAAAAAAGAGGTAACCCATACCTATAGTGATTAATATAAATACAATCATAAAAAAAATTGAACCAGGACCAATTCTATATTTTCTTCTATATGTATACATTATTTTAGACTTTTAATAATGAATTTTAAAATATTAGCATAAAAATTGATTATTAAAAACAAAGGTTATAATACATAAAATAAGTATAATTATAAAATTTAATAGTATAGGAATTTCCTTTTTCCGTAAGTAAACATACGAATGAAATATATAAGTGACCAAAAGTTCGCACCGAAGGTGCGCTAAGTTCTTAATTTTTAAGTTTTTTTAAGCTCCATTATTAAAGTGTCCCAGTATTTTCCATTATAAAGATGATTTTTCTTCTGGGTCTGAATCAGCTTAAATCCACATTTTTTATATACTTTTATTGCCCGGCGGTTATATTTGTAAACATTTAATTTAATACTTTTAAGATCCAGCTCAAACATTGCAAATTTTGTAACATTCATTATTGTGTCAGAGCCGTAACCTTTATTCCAGTAACCTTTCTCACCAATTACAATACCCAGCTCACAGTCGCCTTTTCCCCAGTTGATTTTGTGCAGGGCGCAATTGCCAATATGAAGATTTGTATTTATATCTTTAATAGCAAAGACTATATCATTCCTGGAACTTTGAATGAATTTAAACCATTTAAGTTCCTGTTCTTCTGTATAGTCGCAAAAGTTCTGGCTCAAAAACATATTGACAGAAGAGTCCTTTAACCAGGCCAAAGATCTTTTTAAATCACCTCTTTCCAGTACCCTCAGGATTATTTTTTTACCAATAATTTTTTTTACAGGGTAATTATTTAAATTTTTCTTTCCAGACAAGTTATTTATTGCCTTTTATTTTTTACCTAGCCTATTTATAAATGCTTCTATAAGATCAATAGGAACCGGGAATATAATTGTTGAATTCTGTTCTGTTGCTATTTCTTTTAGGGTCTGAAGGAACCTGAGCTGTACAGAAACCGGATGTTTACTGAGTACCCTTGCGGCATCCGCTAATTTTTCAGAGGCCTGGAATTCCCCTTCTGCATTTATTATTTTTGCTCTTCTCTCTCTTTCGGCTTCAGCCTGTCTTGCAAATGCTCTCTGTATGGATTGAGGCAATTCAACATCTTTAATTTCAACGGTTGAGACTTTAATTCCCCATGGATCTGTTTGCTCATCTATTATTTTTTGGAGTTCCTGGTTGATTTTATCCCTTCTGGCAAGCAAATCATCCAACTCAGCCTGGCCTAATATGCTTCTTAGTGTGGTTTGAGCTATTTGTGATGTTGCTACTATATATCTTTCTATTTTTATCACACTTTTTGCGGGATCCATTACTCTGAAATATATTACTGCATTTACTTTTACCGGTACATTATCTCTGGTAATAATATCCTGCGGCGGCACATCCATTGTGACAGTTCTTAAGTCAACCTTAATCATTTTATCCACAAACGGAATTATCAGGAATATGCCAGGCCCTTTTGTTGCACTCAGTCTTCCAAATCTAAATATTACACCCCTTTCATATTCTCTTAAAATCTTAACAGCTGAAAGCAATAATATTAAGACAATAATTATACCAAATATTATTGCTACTGTTGGACCTACTAACATTTTAACCTCCTTTTTTGTTTTAATTGTTTTGTTTATTTAATATTTTTACCATTAAAGTCAGATTTTTTAAAGATATTATTTTAACTTCCTGGCCTTTTTTAATTTTTTTTCCATCCTCAGATACTGCCTTCCAGATTTCCCCGTATACTTTAACCAGACCCTGTGGATTTAAGTCCTGGCAGACTACTGCGGTTTCTCCAGTAATCCCTGCTTCACCGGTAACGGGTTTTTGCCTGTGAATCTTATAAACTGCCCTTATTACAATAATTAAAAAACTGGATACTATAACTGAAGCGCTGATTATCAGACTTGTAGCTATTTTAAGATAAGGAGCGTCACTGTCAATCAGCAAAAAGGATCCTATAAGAAGTGAAGCTGCGCCTGCTATTGAAAGTATTCCACCCAGGCCAAGCGCTATATCCAGAATGAATAAAATTATGGCCAAAATTACAAGAGCCAGTCCGGCATAGTTTATAGGAAGAATGCTAAACGCATAAAACCCCAGAATTAGAAATAAGACACCGATTGCTCCTGAAATGCCCAATCCTGGTTGGGAGAATTCATAGATTATTCCAAATATACCTATAATAAATAATATATAGGCAATATTCGGATTTACTATAATATGAAGAAACCTGGAAATAAAACTCATTTCAATTTTTTCAGTTCTGGCAATATTTGCGTTTATAAGGAAAGTTTTACCTGATTTCTCAATGACTCTGCCGTCTATTTTTTCGAGCAAGTCTTCTATATTTGAAGCAGTAAGGTCTATTACTTCAAGCTCTAATGCTTCGGCGGCTGTAATAGAAACACTTTCCCTTACTGCCTTTTCTGCCCAATCAGCGTTCCGGCCTCTGGATTCGGCAAGGTTTTTTATGAAAGAGACCGAGTCATTGGTTACTTTATCCAGCATATCCTGGGATATTTGTTGTTCTCCACCCAGGTTTACCGGATGAGCAGCTCCTATACTGGTAGAGGGTCCCATAGCAGCAAGATCACTGGCATAGGTTATAAATACCCCGGCGGAAGCTGCCCTGGCGCCTTCAGGATAAACAAATACTATAACTGGAATATTTGTATTCAGGATATCAATTATTATTTCTCTCATAGATGCTTCAAGTCCTCCTGGAGTATCCATTAATATAATAAGACCGTAACCTGAATCAAGTGATTTTTTCAAGCATTTTCTTAAGTGATTGGATATAGGGGGATCTATTATGTCTTTAATCTCACATATATAGAAATTAGTTATTTCTGTATAATTTATTTTGTCATTACTGCTTTTATTATCAGGTGCAGGGCTGTTGGTTGACCCTATTAAAAGAAACGAGCTGATAAATAGCAGGATAATTAAAAGTTTAATAATATTTAATTGTTTAAAGGCCGAACAGTTCATTTTTATTTTATCCAGGTTGTTTTAAAGACTTTTTTACCTTATTATTATACTACAAAGTGTTAGAAAATATTCGGGGTGTTTTCTGTAAGATTTTAAAATCTGATTAAAGTTTATATATGAACTTTTATTGCAGAAACGGGACAGCAATCCAGGCATAACTCACATAAAATACATTTGTCTTTATCGAATTTTAATTTAAAACTTTTACTGTCAAGGATAAGGGCCTGAGTGATACATACAGAGGTACAGACTCCACAATCCACACACTGGTTCATATCTATTATTATGTCTTTTGCTGCTTCCTGAACGGAAACTCCGGTACCTGTAAGATATTCAATTGACTGGTCAATTTGAGCCTTATCACCCCTGAGCTCGATTAGCATTTTACCCTCCATATTAGGAGTTATTTCAGCCCTGAGTATATTGAATTCCAGATTAAATTCTTTTACCAGTTTATATGTAATTGGCTTTGTGACAATATTTTCCGGAAAACTCAGCACCAGTTTTCTTTTTATCATCAGAGTTCCTCCTTACTGAGTATAT
>JAHIPJ010000145.1 GCA_018894445.1 Actinomycetota bacterium | reverse complement strand
TGACCAAAGGCATCTCCTGTTGCTCCATAATCGTGCCTGCCCGCTCCGGAAATATCATCAATTACCGATAAATAATCTGTGGAATAATCATCATTTATAAAATATATCTTTTCATTATTCCACTAGATAAAAAGTCTTCCTATTTGAAATACCAGAAAAGACATCACCCAGGCAAGCAGGAAAGTATATCCTATCTGAAATAACATTTCCTTTGTTCCTGCTTCTTTCCTGAACATAACCATACCAGCCATACAGGGAAAATACAGCAGCGTAAATAACATAAAGTTATATCCTACAAGTGGATGATAATGCTTATATAAAGCCGTCTTTAACGAATTAGACTGCCCATCCGCTTCCTGTATGCTATAAAGAGTGCCCATAGTGGATACTATTACTTCTTTTGCTGCAATTCCTGAGATTGTGGCAACTACCATTTTCCAGTCGAAACCAAGCGGTCTGAATGCCGGTTCCAGAAAACGTCCTATCCTACCTGCTGCCGAATATGCAAGCCTCTCGCCCGCCATCTTTCCCTCTATTACCGCTGCCTTTTCATTAAGTTCATCTTCGGTTATCTCACCAGACCTGTAAGACTGCTCAAATTTCTCTATCTGGCCGTTATAATCCTGTGAGTAGTTATTTCCAATCATTGGAAAGGTAAAAAGTATCCACACCAGTATTGATATGGCCAGTATTATCGTACCTGCCTTCTTTATATACATCCAGGCTCTTTCCCAGGTATGGATCAGTATTCCTTTCAGGGTTGGAATACGGTAAGGCGGCAGCTCCATAACAAAGGGTTCCGATTCACCCTTAAACCTTGTTGCCCGCAGCACCCTGGCCATGATAACAGCCATTAAAACCCCAATTAAATAAATTGAAAATATCACATTCCCCGCAATAGCAGGAAAGAATGCTCCGGCAAAAAGTATGTATACCGGAAGCCGGGCACCACAGCTCATAAATGTATTTATATGCATGGTAACTAATCTGTCTCTTCTATTTTCAAGAATTCTTGATCCCATATACGCCGGGATTGTACAGCCAAATCCAATAATCAAGGGAATAAAGGACTTTCCATGAAGCCCGATTTTATGCATTATCCTGTCCATAACAAATGCTGCTCTTGCCATATACCCAGAGCCTTCAAGAAGAGCTATTGCAAAAAACAGCAGTATTATATTGGGAGTAAATGTAATTACTCCCCCAACCCCACCTATTATTCCATCAACCAGAAGTGATCTTATGAGTCCCTGCGGCACAATCTCAGTGATAAGAACACTTAATTTCTCGAAACCTAACTCAATCCAGCCCATGGGGTATTTCCCAAGTGTGAATACAAATTGAAACATAAGCCAGATTATAAGGACAAATATTGGTATCCCCAGTATCCTGTTGGTGAGCACTCTGTCAATCTTTTCGCTTACATCTAATTTTCCCGAATCAACTTCTTTATATGCCTCCATAAGTGCACCATTGATAAATCCATACCTCCCGTCCGCTATTATTATCTCGGGGGTATCCCTCAATATGCTTGTTATATGATTTATTGAACCAGTTACTGCATCTTCAATTTTTGAGTATTCTGGACCTGAAGCTTTTTTTAAAGTGTCTATTATATCCCTATCCTGCTCCAGAAGCTTTACTGCAATCCACCTGGCATCAAACTTCAAAACAGGTACTTTTTCCTTTTTTAAAACTGATATGATCTTACCGATCTCATTTTCTACTTCTTCACCATATTTTACTTCTACTTTTTTTTCTTTCCTTTTCCTGCTACTTACTACCTTTATTACTGCTTCCAGCAGCTCGTCACTACCCAGGCCTCTGGAACCCACAGTCTCAACAATGGGTATACCGAAAAGTTCAGACAGTAGATTAATATCTATTTTCTTGCCGCTCTTTTTGGCTACATCAGCCATATTTAATGCTAAAATCAGTGGTACGTCCAGTTCCATAAGCTGTGTTGCAAGGTAAAGATTGCGCTCCAGCCTGGAAGAATCGATAACATCAACAACTACGTCAGGCTTTTGGTCAATAATGAAATTCCTGGCTACAATCTCCTCCAGAGAGTAAGCAGTAAGGCTGTAAGTACCCGGGAGATCAACAACATTTATCCTGTATCCTTTATATTTAATAACCCCTGTCTTTTTTTCAACAGTAACCCCGGGATAATTTCCTACGTGCTGTCTCAAGCCGGTCAGATTGTTAAAGATAGTTGTTTTACCAGAATTTGGGTTTCCGGATATGGCAATGGTTATTTCTTTTCCTATCATTATATCTCCCTGATTTGAATTCTTTCAGCCATTCCTCTTCCAATTGCAAATTTCGTACCCTTGACCACTACACATAATGGTCCTCCCCTGGAAGCACCGGAGACATAAAAAATTTCGTTAGGAATAAATCCCATCGCACAAAGGCGGGAATTAAGTCTATATCCACCATCAATTCTTACTATTCTGTACTTTTTCCCTGGAACCGCATCAGTCATATAAAAAATCCCGTTACCAGCCAGCGGTGTTTTCCTGGCATCTCCACCTCTATGTCTTAAACCCCATCTTTTCATTTTAACTAGCCTTATTAATAAATTTTAGTCTTGTCTAACATTAATAGGTTTATATATATTTGTCAAGGCTTTTTTTAAAAATGAAGAGAAAATATATGAGGGAAAACTAAGATTTCTTATTTTGAGACGTTATTTTTGGTACAATTTGAAGGATGCCTGCCGTGCTTTGCATAATAATTAAAGTTCTTCAACCACTCTGGGTACCCTTCAGGACAGGTGTCTACAAACCTGGTAAATTTTATCATCCTATCCATTGCTTCCTTGCTTATATAATGTTCAATATTGCAGGCATCTTTTTTTGAAATATTATCACTTACACCAAGAACCTCATTAAAGAATTTATATACCTTTTCGTGTTTATCATTTACTTCCTTTGCCAGCTCATAACCTTTACCAGTTAATTCCAGATATCCATATTTTTCATGAATTACCAGTCCTCTTTCAGTAAGTCTTCCAACTGCATCCACTACTGATGGTGTTTTTACATTTAAAAATTTTGCAATTTCTTTTACCCTGATTACCTTACTGGTAAGGCTGATTACATATATTGCCTCGAGGTAGTCCTCCAGGCTCTGGGTTAATTTTTTCATATTTTTCCCACTTTTTATTTCATCTAAAAATGTTAGATTTATCTAACTATAAACATAAATAAAATCTTTGTCAAATTTTGATAATTAATTTTAATTTGCATATGGTTAAAAAATTATACCACTACCCTGTTTCTA
>JAHIPJ010000144.1 GCA_018894445.1 Actinomycetota bacterium | reverse complement strand
TGTGCTTTTAAGACATCTTGTAATAGCTGAAGTCAGTGTTGTCTTACCATGATCCACATGGCCTATAGTCCCTATGTTTATATGAGGCTTGGTCCTTTCAAATTTTTTCTTAGCCATAATATATCCTTTCTTTGTTTTGAAGTTAATTTAATTTATATTAATAATCTATACTGCAATTTTACTTCCTTTAAACCTTTCAATAATTTCGTCTGCAATTCTACCTGGTGTTGATTCATATTTTTTAAACTGCATAGTAAAAGTGGCACGCCCCTGAGTTTTTGACCGCAAATCCGTAGCATATCCAAACATTTCAGCAAGCGGCACCTCTGCTTTTATAATTCTATTCTTACTTCTCAGTAATACAGATAATATTTTTCCTCTCCTCGAATTAAGATCACCAATAACTTCTCCCATATACCTGTCCGGAGCAACCACTTCAACATCCATTACTGGCTCAAGTAAAATAGGAAGACATTTTTTCATACCTTCTCTAAAAGCTTTTGACCCGGCAATCCTGAAAGCCATTTCTGAAGAATCTACTTCATGATAAGATCCATCTAAAAGTAGGGCTTTAACATCAACAACCGGATATCCGGCCACCTCGCCACTTTGCATTGCATCTACTATTCCCATTTTTACTGGCTTGATAAATTCTTTTGGTATAACTCCGCCTTTTGTTTTATCCTCAAATTCAAATCCCTTACCGTATTCATTTGGTTCAAAACGGACAACTACATGACCGTACTGCCCCCTTCCACCACTTTGCCTGATATATTTTCCTTCTACTTGTGTTCCTTTAGTTATCGTTTCCCTGTAAGATACCTGCGGTTTACCTACATTTGCACCTACACCAAACTCACGAAGCAATCTATCTACTATAATTTCGAGATGGAGTTCACCCATACCTGAAATAATTGTCTGTCCGGTTTCACTATCGATTTCCATTCTAAAAGTAGGATCTTCTTCTTCCAGCTTGGAAAGCGCAATGACTAATTTTTCCTGGTCGATTTTTGTTTTTGGTTCAATAGCAATTGATAATACCGGCTCAGGGAAACTAATAGATTCATATTTAATAGGCTTATTTGGGTCACATATAGTATCACCCGTATTTACATTCTTTAAGCCAACAACTGCTTCTATATCTCCGCTATAAGCCTCTTTTAATTCTTCTCTGCTATTGGCATGCATTTCCAACAGTTTGCTGACCCTGTTTTTATTACCATTATTTGCATTCAGTACCTGCATTCCACTTTTAATGGTTCCGGAATAGATTCTCAAATAACTTAACTTTCCTACAAATGGATCAGTTGTTATTTTAAATACCAGCCCAGAAAAAGGTGCATCATCACTGACTTCCCTCTCAATTTCTTTTTCGTTATCCGGATTAATCCCTTTGGTAGAAGGTACATCACTTGGAGATGGGAGAAAGTCCACTACTGCGTCCAGTATTGGCTGCACACCTTTATTCTTAAAAGCAGCTCCGCAAAGGACAGGAACACCGTTAACATTTATAGTTATTTCCCTGATAGCTTTTTTTAATTCTCCCTCACTTATTTCAATATTTTCAACATATTTGTTTAAAATATCATCGTTATAATTAGCAATATTTTCAATGAGCTGCTGCCTATATTTTTCAGCAGTAGATTCAAGTTCTGAAGGTATATCCTCATACTCAAATTTAATTCCCATTTCATCTTTATATATAATTGCCCTCATACTTATAAGATCAATGATTCCTAAAAAGTCTTCTTCTTTACCTATAGGAATTTGTATGGGTAGCGGATTGGCACCAAGTCTTGTTTTAATCATATCTAAATCATAGAAGAAATCTGCTCCACTTCGATCCATCTTGTTGACAAAAGCAATCCTGGGAACATTATATTTATCAGCCTGTCTCCATACAGTTTCAGACTGTGGTTCCACTCCTCCAACTGCGCAGAATATAGTAATCATACCATCGAGTACCCGTAGTGATCTTTCAACTTCAACAGTAAAATCAACATGTCCGGGAGTATCAATAATATTTATTTTATTATCCTTCCAGAAACAGGTTGTTGCAGCAGAAGTAATAGTAATTCCTCTTTCCTGCTCCTGTATCATCCAATCCATAACTGCTGCTCCATCGTGAACTTCTCCCATTTTATAAGTCTTACCGGTATAATACAGAATACGTTCAGTCGTAGTTGTTTTACCTGCATCTATGTGAGCAGTTATACCTATATTTCTTGTATTTTTTAATGAAACCTGTCTAGTCATATATAGTCACCTACACTACCACCTATAGTGTGCAAAAGCTTTGTTGGCCTCAGCCATCTTATGTAAATCTTCTTTCTTTTTAATACTGCTTCCAGTATTACTGGCACCATCTAAAATCTCGGCAGATAACCTTGCAGCCATAGTCTTTTCCTTCCTTCTGCTTGCATAATCAACTACCCATCTAATAGCCAGCGTATTTGCTCTTTCCGCAGAGACTTCCACGGGCACCTGATAAGTAGCTCCACCAACTCTTCTTGGTTTTACCTCCAGCACAGGCCTTACATTATCAAGACATTTATCCAGTATCTCTAATGGATTTTCTTTGGTTCTTTCTCCCAGAATTCTCAGACTCTTATATACTATATTCTCAGCAATGCTTTTTTTACCATCTGTCAGAACCTTATTAATCAGTTGAGATACAACCCTACTTTTATAAACAGGGTCTGTCTTCATTTTCCTTTTCGGAGGTTTTCCTTTTCTTGGCATCTACTAACTCCTCATAAATTACTTTGGCTTCTTAGCTCCGTACCTCGAGCGTGAAGATTTTCTATCTTCAACTCCTGCAGTGTCTAACTTGCCCCTAACAATCTTATATCTCACCCCAGGTAGATCTTTTACCCTACCGCCTCTTATTAATACTATAGAGTGCTCCTGTAGATTATGACCAACTCCTGGTATATATGCTGTAACCTCAACTCCATTTGTAAGCCTTACTCTAGCTACTTTTCGCAGCGCCGAATTTGGCTTCTTGGGAGTAGAAGTATATACTCTAATACATACACCTCTTCTTAAAGGATTTCCCTGCAGAGCAGGTGTTTTCTTTTTCTTTTTTAATCTTTTTCTTCCTTTTTTAACCAGTTGATTTATAGTAGGCATAAATACCCTATCTCTTATAGCTCAATTTAACAATACTGCTACAACAAAAAATGATTAATGATAACCTTTTTTGAAGACACGAAAAAAGAGATTATCATCTAAAAATTAAAATGTCAATATAAAAAAATGGCTATTTTAAAGTATTTTTTTACTTATATTTTAGATATTGATTTCTATTTCTTTTACGTCATCTCCCTCTGATTCCTGAAGGATTTCTATTTCATCTTTATTGTCCTCCTTATAGCCGGGGTAATCTAATTGATATTCCCTAAAGCTTCTCATACCCGTTCCTGCCGGTATAGCCTTACCTAATATTACATTCTCCTTTAGTCCAACCAAATTATCTATTTTATTCTCCAGAGCTGCATCTGTTAGCACTCTGGTAGTTTCCTGAAATGATGCAGCTGAAAGAAAACTATCAGTCGCAAGTGAAGCCTTGGTTATACCCATTAAATTTTGAACAGCTGTTGCTGGTACCTTCATGTTGGAAATTAATTTGTTATTCTCTTTTTCATAATAGAGCCTGTCTACCAGTTGCCCCGGGAGAAAATTACTATCTCCGGGATCAATTATGGTAACTTTCTTCAGCATTTGTTTGGCAATTACTTCTATATGTTTATCATTTATATCCACACCCTGAGCTTTATATACGTTCTGTACCTCTTTTACTAAATATTGCTCGCATTCCTTAATTCCGTTAATTCTTAAAATATCATGAGGGTTTCTTCGCCCTTCAGTTAATTGATCTCCGGCAGAAATCTTATCTCCATTTTTAACATTTAATTTTGCTCTAGTCGAGATCTGATAAACCTTTTCCTGCTTGCCGTTCTTACTTTTTATAGTAAGCATTCTGAAGCGGGAATCTATGTCTTCAATTTCAACCTTTCCTGATATCTCTGCTATAAACGAATGTTCTTTAGGCGTTCTGGCTTCGAATAATTCTACTACCCGGGGCAGACCGCTGGTAATATCAATACCTTCAAAAGTTTTTTCATGCTTGTGAACATGTGTTTTTCTCTTAGCAGTAAGAATTAGTTTGGCAAAAACCTCTCCAGCCTCAACATTTACTTTTTTATTTATCTGGAGTATTTCGCCTTTAGGAATAATTACATCTACAATATCTCCTCTCTCCATCTGAACCTGGAAAATTAATTTATGTGGGATATGTTCTATATTTATCTCAATAACCTCGCTGGTATCCTTCTCAGCGAGGTCAGCTTTTTTAATATTCAGCTCAGATAACAATTCTTTTCTGAATATAAGCTTTCCTTTAACCGGCGATTTTATGGACCTCTGGATTACAGTACTTACTACCCCACCTGTATGAAAAGTACGCATAGTCAGCTGGGTGCCTGGCTCCCCAATAGATTGGGCTGCTATAATCCCTACCGCTTCCCCAATTTCAACTAGTTTGCTAGTAGCAAGATCTCTTCCATAGCATTTCTGGCAAACTCCGGATTCTGCTTTGCAAGTCATAACTGAACGCACTTTTACATTCTCAATATTGGCATGTATGAACTTCTGCAGGTGCTTTTCAGTAATTTCTTCATCACTTTTTATTATATTCTTTTTAGTATTAGGATTATTAATTTCTTCCAGACAGATTCTTCCTATTAAATTAGTATTAGGTTCTCCTTCAAGAGTTAAAACATAAAGATTTATACCATCCTCGGTCTTGCAGTCATTAATTCTTACCATATTATCCTGTGCAACATCAACCAGCCTTCTGGTCAGATATCCCGAATCTGCAGTTCGTAATGCGGTATCTGCAAGTCCCTGTCTGGCACCATGGGTGGAAATAAAATATTCCAAAACCGTAAGTCCCTCTCTAAAGTTAGATTTGATAGGACTATCTATGATATCTCCTCTAGCATTTGCTACCAGTCCTCTCATACCTGCTAACTGACGGAGCTGTTTTATATTTCCCCTGGCACCGCATGTAGCCATCATATAAACTGGATTAAATTTGTTAAAATTCTTTTCCATAGCACTGGCTACGCTTTCATTAGCCTGTGACCATGTTTGTATCAATCTCTGATGTCTTTCAGATTCTGTTATCAAGCCTTGTTTATAATAATCCTCAATTCTTTCAATTTTTTTCTCCACACTGCTTAAAATCCTGGCTTTTTCGGGTGGTACATCTATATCATCTATTCCTATAGTAAGACCTGACCTGGTGCAATATTTAAATCCTGTTTGTTTGATAGCATCCAGTGTCTCAGTAACAACATTTTGAGGAAATCTGTTTATGCATTCAGCAATAATAGCAATAAGTTCTTTTTTAGATATTTCTTTATTAACAAATTTATAATCCTCGGGCAGCGATTCGTTAAATATTATCCTTCCAACTGTTGTCCTGGTTACTTTCTCCTCAATTTTCACTTTAATAGGTGTATGCAAAGATATAAAACCATAATCATAATCTAAAATAGCATCCTGGGAATCATTATAAAATCTCTCCTTCCCTTCTGATTCTTCTCTTTCTGAAGTTAAATAATATATTCCCAGGACCATATCTTGAGAAGGGACAACAACCGGTTGACCGTTTGCAGGGGATAATATATTATTTACAGACAGCATCAAAATCATCGCTTCAGCTTTTGCTTCATTTGATAATGGTACATGAACAGCCATCTGGTCACCGTCGAAATCTGCATTAAATGCAGCACAAACCATAGGATGAATCTGTATAGCCTTACCCTCTACCAGCACAGGCATAAACGCTTGTATACCAAGCCGGTGAAGTGTCGGTGCACGGTTAAGCAGGATAGGGTGATTTTTAATTACCTCTTCTAATATATCCCAGACTTCATTACTTTCTTTCTCTACCATAGTCTTGGCACTCTTTATATTCTGGGCAAATCCCTCATCAACTAATTTCTTCATAACAAAGGGCTTGAATAGTTCCAAAGCTATTTTCTTTGGAACTCCACATTGTTCCAGTTTAAGATTAGGATTAACTACAATAACCGATCTTCCCGAATAATCCACCCTTTTACCTAAAAGGTTCTGTCTGAATCTACCCTGTTTGCCCTTAAGCATATCACTTAAAGACTTAAGTGGCCTGTTTCCAGCACCAACTACAGCCCGGCCTCTTCTTCCATTATCAAAAAGTGCATCAACGGCTTCCTGAAGCATCCTCTTTTCATTGTTAATAATTATTTCAGGGGCATCCAGTTCTAGTAGTCTCTTAAGCCTGTTATTTCTATTAATAACTCTTCTGTATAAATCATTCAAATCAGATGTGGCAAATCTTCCACCATCTAACTGAACCATTGGCCTCAAGTCCGGGGGAATTACGGGAAGTATATCCAGAATCATATATTCAGGCTTATTGTCCGAATCTATAAATGAAGATAATATTTTTAGTCTCTTTATACTCCTCATTCTTTTCTGGCCTTTGGACTTCTTCACAGTTTCCTTAAGGTCCTCGACTTCTTTTTTGCAATCAATATTTTTCAGTAGTTCTTTTATAGCTTCTGCCCCCATTCCACCTTTAAAATACTGTCCATAAATTTCTTTCATTTTCTTAAACAGGGCTTCGTCAGAGACCAGCATCTTTTCCTCTAAATTAAAGAAAAAAGTATCAGCTCTTTTTATCAGATCAATTTCTTCCTGATATATTTCCTCCTCTTCTTCCAGGAGCATCTCCGTCTCTTTGATGATTTTCGCTTTCTTTACCTCTAAATCCAATTCAGAAATTTTTTCCTCTTCAACAATCTTATCATCTATATAATTTTCACCTTCTTTAAAATCTTCATCTACTTCCTTAT
>JAHIPJ010000143.1 GCA_018894445.1 Actinomycetota bacterium | reverse complement strand
TTAACGGCGGCTAAAGCCATCATAAAAAAATATTCCTATAACAAAATATTATTTTTACTTAATTTTTTAAGGGATAATATAAAATTGTATGGCACTATTGACACCTTAAAATATTTAAGAAGAAGTGGAAGAGTTCCTGCAATTGCAAGTTTGATGTCAAGAATTCTAAAAATAAAGCCTCTCCTGGGAATAAAAAATGGAGTAGTGGAAATGATAGGAATTGCTGTTACCAGGCGTGGTTCACTGGCGGAGATAACCAGAAGAGTTATAAAAGATTTTAAAAAGGAGAGGTGGGTAATAGTTTCAATAATCCATACCCTTTCTCTGAGAGAGTCTGAGAAAATTATGAAAAGAATCCAGTATTCTTTAAAATGTGTGAGTATAATGATTACAGAATGCACCCCGGTTATTGGTGCTCATACCGGTCCTGGTTTAATTGGCATTATTGTGAGCAAACTAAACCGTGAGATTGCGGATTTGTTTATTTAGCTGTTTTCTAAATCTTTTTCCCCGAATACTATGGCAGAAAAAATAAAAATTTCTGTAGTTACCTGTTTGTGACAGTCTTTATTCAGACCGGCTTTGCAACAGGTTTGTTCCAGAAATTGAATCCTATTCCATTTGTAATCTGTTGCCACCTGTGGCAGAAGTAGGCCCTGGTAAAAACCTTTTTTTATAAACAATCCATGTTTTCCCACTTCTATTTCTTCTAAATTATTTATTCTTTTTAAAGGAGATAGTACAGAAATTTCAATATCAATATTTTCAAGCTCCCAGGGGGAAACTGAAGGGAATCTCGGGTCTCTTAAAGCTGACTCTATGGCCATATTTCTTATGGTTTCCCAGAGAGGTATTTTAGCGGTTATATTGCCTATACACCCTCTTAAATTGCCATCAGTATGTAAGGTCACAAAGGCGCCGCACATAGTATTAAGTATAGCATCATCTATTTTATATTCAGGAGCCATATTACCATTGACTGCACTGGCAATTGATTCCCTGGCTATTTTAATAAGTGTTTTTTTATGCTCCAGAGTAAGTTCAATATTTTCCATATTTTGTCACCTTTTTAAATAATATTTTTGAAATCTATGATTATTATCTTTTATAAAATGCTGCCGAAAGGTATCCTACTACTGCACTTTTATCACCTGAAACATCTCCAGAATTCTTGTAATTTAAAATTTTAGAACAGTTTGCCCCCAAAATTTTTGAAGCAATCATAGCAGAAATTACAGGACCGCCACCACACATCTCGGCATTATTCCTGAGAAATTCTAACATCAGATTTTCAGGATCAAAATTATTTACTAACTCCTCTACTTTTTTGTCTAAAGTGACAGCAATGTCATAAGGGTGATAATGCGATAGATCTGTGCTTGCAATAATTAATATATTTTCATTTTTAAAAAGGTTTCCTATAGCGTTTCCAAGCTCTTTTATGTTCCGGCTGTTTTGCTGTCCTATTACTATGGGGACTATTTTTATATCTTCAAATAAAACCTGTAAGAACGGAAGTTGAACTTCAAGGCTGTGTTCATCTCTATGACCGTGTGCTGACAATTCTATAGTGGAGCTTTTATCTGCAAGAATTTTGGCTCTTTCTTCATCAATATATACCAGTCCCAGGGGGGTTCTGTAAGCGTTTCCATTATAAATAGAAATAAAGTTAAAATATTCTGAGTGGGAAGGTGCTATTATAAAAATACTGTCAAATTTTTTTCCAGCTATTTGTCTGTAGGAGTATGCTGCAATCTGACCGGAATAAATATAGCCAGCATGGGGACATACAATTGCTTTAATGTTTTCTATATCTGAAGATTCTGTATTATCGAGAAATTCATTTATTTGTCCGCGGAGTATATCCGGGTCACCGGAATAGAAACTCCCATCTGCTATACTTTCTCTGATAATCTTATCTGTTAACATATGATAGTCCTCCTGAAGTCTTATTTTCTAATAAATAATCTGATAACTATATTTAAAATTATGGTAAGAACAATACTTAAAATTATACTTGAGATAATGGGAAAATAGAAAGTAAAATTCTCTTTTTGTATATTAATATCCCCGGGTAATTTGCCGATAAAGGGGACTTTAGAAAATAATAACATCAGCCCGCCCAGTATGGCTATGCCTATGCCAATAAAAATTAAAATTTTCCCAAGATTGCTAAAGTTTACGAAATTCATTACATTATATAATTATATTTAAATTGTTATTTTTTTAAAACAATATATTTTTTATCAGTGATTTGGATTAAAAAGGTTAAAAAAATCTAAAAAATTACTTGCCAATGAAGAAAATTAATATATTATTGTGTAAAAATATTATGAAAATATAAAATCAGGAGAATCAAATGAATTATCTTCTGGGAGTTGATGGAGGTGGGTCAAAAACCACTGTTCAAATTGCAGATATTGGCGGGAGAGTTATTTCTCAAGGATTTTATGGTTCGAGTAGTTATAAAAGTGTTGGAATAAATAGAGCAATAGAAAATCTCAATATAGCGGTATTTGATGCTATTAAAAATTTAAAAACGTCTGAAGCTATTTATTTTATAAGTTCTTGTTTCGGTTTTGCAGGTAATGATGCTGGAGAAGATTCTAAAACCTATAGGAAAATTGTATTTAATAAGAAACTTGGAGGTTACCTTGATTCAAAAAGAACGGTTATTTGTAATGATACAAGAATTGGTCTCGAGTCAGGAAGTGAAAATAAAAATAAGATAATAATTATTGCCGGAACCGGTTCTAATTGCTTTGGAATTAACGAAGATGGTGAGCAGATAGGAGCATCAGGCTGGGATTTTATTCTTGCAGATGAAGGCAGTGGATACGAAGTAGGTCTTAAAGCTTTAAAGGCAGTTATGAGGGCTTATGACGGACGGGGTGAAAAAACTCTACTGTCTAAAACAATACTTGAAGAATTGAAATTGAAAGAGATATTAGATTTAACCAAATGGGCATACGATGGGCCATTCTCAAAGGTCAAAATTGGTGCATTGGCAAAAACGGTATGTAAGACCACGGAAATGGGGGACAAGGTGAGTATTAATATATTGGCAGAAGAAGCAGAAGAAGCTGTAGTTTCTGTTACCACTGTTGCCAATAAACTTGGCTTTAAAAATAAGAATTTTGACCTTATTTTTGTTGGTAGTTTGTTTAAATGTGAAAAGTATTTTAAAAATATTTTAATAAGCAGATTAAGAGAGAATTTTCCGAAAATTACCTTTTTGCCTCTTATAGCAAATCCTGTAGAAGGAGCTGTAAAACTAGCTATTGAAAGTTTAAAAGACTTTTAATAATATTGCTCTGCTTCTTGAATTTTAGTAACAAAAGCGGGAATCCTCGGTTTTTCAAATCCGAGATGAGAGCTATTTTTTTGTTATCGACTTTACCTATTATTTTTTGTATACTCTTTTCTAATAGGGTGGGACACACCCGAATTAAAGCCTGTGGAGAAACCAACCCCTGCACCGCAAGTTGGCTCTGTGAAGCAGGAACCAAATCCCCAACGGGATGCACGGTAATTTATTGCCGTGAGGATGTCACTTTGCCGGTGTAGCTCAATTGGTAGAGCAGCTGATTTGTAATCAGCAGGTTGTCCGTTCAAGTCGGATCGCCGGCTCCAGCGTGGAGGGGTGCCCGAGTGGTTAAAGGGAGCAGACTGTAAATCTGCCGGCGAATGCCTACAGAGGTTCAAATCCTCTCTCCTCCACCATAAAGATTTATCAAAGCTCCAAAAAAAGATGTAATAAGCAATAGTCTTGCCCGTGTAGCTCAGATGGTAGAGCATTTCCTCGGTAAGGAAAAGGTCATCGGTTCAAGTCCGATCGCGGGCTCCAGAAAGAAATTAAACAAGGCAAAGGAAAGCTGTACGACCCTAAGGTAGCAGACGCTTGTGTTAGACTTTTCGCAAAGAAAAAATTTGATTTTGATTAAATATCCTTTTTTGATTTGCATAGAAAAATATATTTAAAAGAATATTGTCCTGGTCACAGAATATTTAAAGGTTCATTTTATTTCGATTCTTAATAATATTTGACACTTAAAATCTTCTTTTATAAAATTTAACATTACTTTAAAAATAATAAAAATTAACTATAATTACTCTTATTGAAAATGTGTTTGTAAAATTTTAGCGGCGGTGTAGCTCAGTGGTTAGAGCACACGGTTCATAACCGTGCGGCCATTGGTTCAAATCCAATCACCGCTACCAATTTTATAGAATTCAAAACAAAGAAAGGATATATTATGGCTAAGAAAAAATTTGAAAGGACCAAGCCTCATATAAACATAGGGACTATAGGCCATGTGGATCATGGTAAGACAACACTGACTTCAGCTATTACAAGATGTCTTAAAAGCACA
>JAHIPJ010000142.1 GCA_018894445.1 Actinomycetota bacterium | reverse complement strand
TTTTTTAAATACCTGAATTCGTTCATTTAAATCCGGGTATTTTTTTATCATCTTTTTTGAGAAAAGACCTTCATTTAAATCTTCCTCTACCCTCTTTTCATGGCCAATTAATGCCCATGCTGCATCCACAAGATTATGCAGCTCCGGGTTTTTCAGGATTTCACAGATAAAGGATTGCCTGGGAGAATTTATATCCTCACCACTGATTTGAAAAAAGCCATATTTTTTACATAAGCCCTGGATACGTTTTATCTGGGCCATGCTATTCCTCGTAGGCATATAAGTAACAGCCTTAAAACCCAGCTCTTTAATCACATCAAAGAGTAATTCCAGGTAATCATCTTCAAATTTCTGAGCCTTTTTATCACCGGTTACAGATTCAGTAATATCGCCTAAATAGGAATAGGCAGATATAGATCCTGTTTCATCAGACAAGGCCAGAACATCCTTTATATCAGGACACTCTGTAGTTGCATTAACATAAAACAGTTCTATCAGACTGCTTTTTAAAACATTGAGGATATCATAAGCATAGAAATCGTTTTTTTTATCTTCCAGGTAGGCAAGGTTTTTCTTTGAAATTTCCATTTTCAGCTTATGCTGCAAAAACTCAATTACTTCCCTTCCTTTTGAGAATTTTGCCATGATCTTCCGGGCAAGAGCAAAAAGGATATGCCTTTCTGTTATGGTACCTCCCTGCAGAGCATAGGAAAGAGGCAGGACATCCAGGTCAAAATCCAAAGATAATGAAACAGGTTCTAATATCTCATTCAAACGCTGTACCATTAACAGGTTTCGTTTATTCCGCTCCTCTCTGTAAGGGGCAAAAAAGGAATTTATCCTGTCAATCTGGTTATCAGAAACTCCATGAATGACTATGTAGGCTACAGACCTCTGATCAGGATTATTTATACGTCTGCCCTCAAGGAGAGTTTTTGAAAAATCTGCTCTGCATTCCACCCCTTTAGTGGTAGGAATCCCCGCTATCTCACCTGCCATCATGAATTCCCTGGCCCCGCTGATGGTATCATGATCCATGATGCCTGCAGTTTGTAATCCAGAGCGGAAAGCCATCCATATGGACATAGTAGGTGTATAGTACGAAAAGGAGAAGGTTGTATGGATATGGTTATTAATATAATAATCCATCTGCTTTCTTGGCAGCTGTTCAGCCTTTTCCTCTTCCAAAATCGACCTTAAATTATCCAGACGCTTTTCAGGCTCCCTGTCATTTAAGAGCCCCCGGTATTTTATGATTTCCTTCTCCATTGTTCTCACCATATTTATTTAGCTGTATTAAAGAATTATGATTTACCTTACCTTAACATGATCTGGCCACCGGTTACCGGAACAACCTGACCCGTTTCATATTTCTGATCAATTATGTAAAAAATAGCTTTAGCTACATCATTTATCTGGCACCCCCGTTTCATGGGGACTTTGCTTTCATAGAATTTTCGAACATCCTCTATAGTCCTGGCGCCAGGAACTTTATTGGATTTTAAATACTGGGTAAAAAGCCCCTTTTCGGGATCAGACCAGAGGGGACCTTCTAAAAAATTCCCAGGACAGACTGCATTTACCTTAATATTATATTCTATAAGCTCCAGAGCAAAACTCTGAACAAGGCCTATCCCGCCAAACTTGCTGCCGGCATAGGTAAAATTTTTCTTGCTTCCCTCGAGACCGGACTTGGAGTTTATCTGGATGATATCTGAAAAGTAATCCTTGCTAAAACGAAATTGGGTTTTCATAGGTTCAGAAGCATACTTTGTACAGAGAAAGAATGCTGTGTAGTTTACTTTAGTGGAGAGCTCAAAATTTTCCAGATCCATACTATCAAGACCCCCCGCTTTAAGAACCCCTGCATTACTGATAAAAATGTCAATACCTCCATATTCTGCTACAGTCTCCCAAATCATATTTTTTACATAATCCTCATCAGTTACATCCGTTTTCAAAGCCAGAAACTTACCCTGACCATATTTTTCATTCAAGTGTAAAGCATTCTTTCCTGCCATATCCGCATTTAAATCTGCCAGGATGACATTAGCTCCCTCTTCTGCCAGGGATTCTGCAATACCTTTACCAAATCCCTGAGCAGCACCGGTTACAATGGCAATTTTTTCCGATAAGCCCTTTTTACTTTCTGGAGGTGCGGTAACCACTTTGCCATAGCTTTGAGAAAGGCAACTCTCAATTTCTGCAAAGTTGATTTTGTTATTAAGTGAACTATATTTTCTCACTTTTGTAAGGTCCAGAAAAAGAGCCATTCGTTTATCTGCCGATGCTTTTGTTTCTCCCCAGGCAAAAACACCAGTCCCTTGGACAGCAATGATATTTACATCCGTCCGCCTTTTTAATTCTTCTTTAATTACTCTGTATTGTTCATCCATATCTTTGCATTTAACTATGTAAGCAGGGTTTAGTATTTTATTCAGTGTCTGATTGTTTTTTACTGGTGAAAAGATAGAAAAGAATTCCTCCCCATCCTCTATATACCGGGAAACCAGATCATTAGTTTTAAAGACTACAATCGAAGCCTCATTTTTTCTTAACAACATCCTTAAAGCCGGAGCAATCCTTATAACATCCTCCCGGCAGCAGGAAACAGGCCTAAAAGAAATTTTATCCCCGATTCTATCCATTACAGTACTCATAGTATTTTTCCTTCAAAAAGATTTAAAATATAGGGATTTTCAACATCATCAGTAACGATGGTGTCTACAGTATCCAAATTACAAACCTTTGCCCCTCCGTATATATGAACCTTTGAAGAATCAAAAAGGAGGATTTTTTTATTACTATGTTCAATCCCGGCACTGGCAACTGCTGCTGCCTCTTCATCTGAGGAGTAAACACCTTTATTCTCAATAATCGAGTCTGCGGAAAAAAAAGCAATATTAAAATGAAACTGGTTTATAACAGATATAGCTTCGGTACCAACCAGTGTACGATTTTGCGGATTTATTCTTCCCCCCGTGAGGATTGACTGGATGTTTTTATTTTTCTGTAAATTGAGAAAGGTATCAATTCCTGAGGTTACAACCCGGACATTATCAGGAAAGACATGTTCAGATAAAAAATAGCTGGTTGAGGAAGCGTCCAGAAAGATATACATATCCGGTTTGATTAATGAAATAGCTTTTTTGGCAATTTTCTTTTTTTTATCAGATTGAATAAGCAGTCTTTTATCATGGTCATAATTTGCCAGATCAAAATTATTAAGTGTAGCACCCCCATGTACCCTTTTTAAAAGACCTTTATTTTCCAGTTCAACAAGGTCTCTCTGAATTG
>JAHIPJ010000141.1 GCA_018894445.1 Actinomycetota bacterium | reverse complement strand
TTCCTGAACATCAATGCCGACATCCTTTGCCGATTCCAGTTCTTCATCCTTTATCTTTCTTGAGGAATTGGCAAGCTCATTAATACCGTTTATCAGGTCTGCAATACCGCCTCCGGAACCCCCGCCATTCACTATAATTGTCCCTCCAAATTTTTCCATAAATGCAGATGCCCATGCTTCGGAAACTTGAAGCAGTGTAGTTGATCCTGATATTACCAGTTCCTGACCTTCATAAGAAAGACTCTCATTTTCTTCTTTCTTATTTGCCTCCTCTTGAGTAGCTTCTTCTTCGGTAACTTTCTCGTTTTCTTCGGCTGTTACTGCCCCTTCAGAAGTTTTTTCGGTATCTTTACAACCGGGCAATGTCATACTGATTACAAGTAAAACTGCCACAATCATACTGATTAGTAATAAAAACTTACTTTTTTTCATTAACTTTCTATCCTCCTTATACATAATCAATTTCTAAAACATGAAAAGATTAACATATAAAGATGGATCTTTGGTTAAAAAAGAATTAAATAAATATTAAAAAAATATTAAATGTCATTTGTAATCTTATAGCCGTATCCGTGAACTGTCTTTATAAATCTTTTACCGAATTCCTTATATGTCATCTTCCTTCTTATTCTTCTTATATGAACATCAAGAGTTCTCGTATCCCCATAATAATCATCACCCCATACTGTTTTTACTAATTCCATGCGGGGAATCAACCTATCTAGATTCTTCAATAAAAGTAAAACAATCTGGAACTCTTTAGGATTTAAATGGATTTTTTCAGAATCAAGGAGTACTTCATGTCTGGTCTCGTCAATTGCCAGTTTCACTTCCTTAAAAATAAATTCTTTTTTAGCAGTCCTGTCTGAACCCTTATCTGTACTATCCTTAACTCTCCTGAATATATTCTTTACTCTTGCTATTAGCTCCCTTACTCCAAATGGCTTGACCATATAATCATCAGCACCCAGTTCCAATCCTAAAACTTTATCAAGCTCTTCACTTTTGGCACTTAAAATAATTACCGGTACATCAGACTTTTTCTTAATTTCTCTGCATACATCAAAACCATCCAGGTCAGGAAGCATTAAATCAAGTATAACTAGATTCGGTTTTATCCTGGCAAAAGACTCCAAAAAGCTCTTGCCATCTCTAAAACTTTTAACCTTATAACCATTCTTTATTAAATTATATTCCAGAATTTCACAGATGTTTTCTTCATCATCTACAACATAAATTAATTTTTCCATAGACTGCTTGATATAATATATTTAATCTTTTATTCGCCGTAGATAATAATAGAATAACATTATATTCTTAATTATCACAAATCAAGTATTTTTGCTGATTTTTTCGGTAAGATTATATTGAACACTGTTTCCTTATTGGGGATACTATTTACACTTATCTTTCCATTGTGAAGCCCAACAGTATGCTTTACAATAGAAAGACCCAGGCCTGATCCAATCTGTTTTAAAGATTTTAGATTTTTGCCTCTATAAAATCTCTGAAAAATATAGGGCAGTTCATCCTTTTCCATTCCAGCACCATTATCTCTGAAGGCAAGTAGTATGTTATTCTCGTCCTCTTTGATATCTATATTTATTTCTGTTCCCTTTCCAGCATAAAATATGGAATTCTCAATTATATTCCTGACCATTTGTCTGAAAAGTTCTTCATCAGTCTGATAATTAATCTGATCATTGCTATATTTAAAATCGATCTTAATATCATTCTTTTCCGCAAGAAAGATAAGAGATTTGACTGTATCCTTTATTATATCAACCAGATTATACTCTCTCTCAAATAAGACATTTCGTTTATATTCTATATTTGACAAATTCAAAACATCCTTAATCAAATAATTAAGTCTCTCCACTTCTTTCAAGCTTCTTGATAAATAATCTTTTATTCTATTTTGATTTATTGATTTATCCTCCACAATAGTCTCGAGATATCCCTTTATAGAAGTAAGAGGGGTTCTCATCTCGTGGGATATATTAGCCACAAACTGGCTTCTCAACTTGGAGAATTCCACCTCCTGGGTGATATTTTTAAATAATACTAACAAGCCAACTTCTTTATCTTTTATAACTTTATTTCTTTCTTTATCTAAAGTAATAGGAATAGCTTCTACCTGAAGATATTTTTCTTCATCCCCGTAAAACATAATGTTTTTTCCGTGGGGTACCACTTCATTGAATACATTATCGATCAGACCTTCAAATTTTCTATTCTTAAAAATAAATGCAGTTTTTTTAAATAAAACCTCTTCTTTTTTAAGATAAAAAAGGTTTAAAAGATTTTCATTAATCCTTACAATTCTTCTATCACTATTAATTATTAATACTCCCTGCATAATACTATCAAGGATTGAATCTACCAACTTTAATTCTTGCTTGATGCTATCCCTAAAGTAACTCATTACTTTATTCATATCAGAGATATCTAAATCTGCTCTAAGATCTTCTTTATCAGGGTACAGGAGAAGGGATTTCTTTTTTATATAATCCATGATTGATAGTATTAGCTTACGAGCCTCCGATAATTCATAATTAATATTCCTAATCCTTATCACATTTACAATGAGGATTACGGTCAGTATCAGGATTATTATTAAAGATGCGTATAACAATATTTGATAAAATAACATCTGGTTTACACTTTCAGCCATTCACAAATTTTCTAAAGATTATAACATATGTTGCTTTTTATAAGTATTTAATAGAAACAGCCGCTATTACATAGAGAATTTATTCTAATAAATAAGGTATTTTAATATTTGAGAGATATTAGTTCGGATAAAATATGGTGGCGAGACGCAGAATTGAACTGCGGACACATGGATTTTCAGTCCACTGCTCTACCAACTGAGCTATCTCGGCTCAGGCACTGAGTATTGTAATGGATCGTCGGGATTTGTCAAGGATTCGAACACGCGCGCACCCACGGTGATACCCAGCACAATAGGCACTTCGGACCTGAGCGCGATCTC
>JAHIPJ010000140.1 GCA_018894445.1 Actinomycetota bacterium | reverse complement strand
CTATTTTTGCATATTTTTTTAATTTTATAAAATTTCTTGAATTTAATTATTTCTTCCAAAATCTGGTTCGAAATTTCATAAATCAGTGGAGCCAAACAAAGAAGCCCATTACCGGGCAATTTTTATTTTGGTTTGAGATTCATATTTTAAATAAAGCTATCTTGAAAGCAGATGGTATAGGAAATAAAAATGATTTCAACGAAATATTTTTGTCAAAAGTGTGGAAGAGAATTAGAAGCCGATCAAAAACCGTGCCCATTTTGTGGTTCTATCAATAGAGATATAAAAGTAGCTAGTACTTCTTAGAATTGCAAGGGAGGTATCTATTGGTAAATCATTTTTATAATATTGGACGATAAATCCAATTTTTAATGAGAGCTGGAAGTAAAATTAATTACTTGTAGATATCAGATTAATTTTGGGTTTATTAATATTTATCTTGAATCCCGTTTAAATTTTGTTATACTACAATTGTAGTAATTTGTATTAATGGAGTCGTTGTGATTGTTTTTGATGCATCAACATTAATTCTTTTAGCTAAGGTAAATCTTCTTCAATCAGTTCTTTGCCAGTATGGCGGAGTAATACCGGAACTTGTAAAAGAAGAAATAATTTATAAAAATGCTATGGATACTAAACTTATTATTCAACAAATTAAAGAAGGAAATCTTATTGTAGATAAAAATCCAGCTAAGGACAAAATAAAACTTATTTGTAAAGATTTTCCACTTGGCGGTGGTGAAGCTGCCGCTTTTATTATTGCGAAGGAAAAAGATAGCTTGCTTGCAACAGATGATGGGTTGGCTATAAAAGTTTGCAAAATATTTAATGTAAAATTTGCCACAGCGGTTCATTTTTTAATTGAAGCAAATCTTGATAAATCTTTAGCTATGGCAAAACTGAAACTGCTAAAAAAATATGGCCGCTATTCTATGGAGATTATTAAAGATGCAGAAGAAAGAATAAGGGGAGGTAAATAAAATGAGCGTAATGAGCCTGCGTTTAAACAAGGAAGAAATAGAGCGGATATCTAAATTGTCAGCACGAAAGAAAGAGGCAAAGTCAGAAGTCATCAGGGAGTTGATGCAGGAAGGATGGGTATTCTACTGGCTTAAATTATATCATGCAGGAAAAGTATCCATAGGAAAAATGGCGGAAGAGCTTGGTCTTTCTGTAAATGAGGTGTTGGATTTGCTTGCTGAGTTTGGGATAGAGTCTCCAATTCGTTATGATGACTATCTTCTTGGTTTTGAGAATCTAAAGAAAATTTAATTTAAAATTTTTGATTTTATTTATTTATTTTTCTGAATTTGGTATAATACGAATATCAGAAAATCTTATTTAATTGGTGGTGAGGAGAATGGTTACCAAGCTAAGAGAAAGGTCACAAGTGACTCTGCCAGCAGAAATTGTTAAAAAACTTGATCTTAAAGCCGGCGATAATCTTGAAATAACTCTGGAAGATGACAAAATAGTAATAAAACCTGTCCTGATTATAGACAGGTCGCAATCCTGGTTCTGGTCAAAGGATTGGCAGGCTAAGGAAAAAGAAGTTGAAGCAGATATTAAGTCTGGTAGAATACATAGAGCTGAAGGATTCAAGGATTTAGTAGAAAAACTCGAAAAATAAAATGGAAATATATTTTTCGGAAAGATTTAAAAAAGATTATAAATTATTTTCTGATGATATAAAGAAGACAATAAAAGCCAAATTAAAAATACTTTCTGAAAACCCCTATCATCCGTCTCTAAGAACCAAAAAAATAAAAGGAAAAGAAGATATTTTTGAAACGAGTATTAATATGGGTATCAGAATGACCTGGAATTATTATGAAGGTAAAATATTACTAAGGGCAATAGGGGAACATAACAAGATTATTAAAAAACCTTGAATATATTTAACAAATCCTTAAAATTGATTATTTCTTTTAAAATTTGGTTCGAAATTTCATAAACTAGGGGAGTTAATCCTATATTCCATACAAAAATCCAAATTTAAAGATAACCTTAAATTACTTAAATATTATACCAGTTACAGTTATATACATTTTTAGCTATTTTCCCTGCTACAGGAGAACTTGTAATAAGAAGTGCCAGTTCTATATCCAGTTTAGAATAGTAAATCCATCTCATTAGGGATTTATAGTGATTATTATAGATGGTAGAAGCAAGCTTAATCTCTATGGGAATTAATTTATTATCATGCTCAACCAGTAAATCTACCTCTATACCGCTGATATTTTTCCAGTAGTATAAGGAAGGATTGATATCAAGTGCTGAGAATCTTTTTAAGAAGTTTGTTACAACGAATGTTTCAAAAAGCGCTCCTCCCATAGGGCCATCTAGAAGATGCTCTTTGGTCTGGATTCCGGATAGATATGCGGCAAGGCCGGTATCTAAAAAGTACAGTTTTGGGGATTTTATTATTCTCTTTCCAAAATTCTTATAATATGGTTGAAGCAAATAAATAATTGAATTTGTTTGCAGAAGGGATATCCAGGATTTGATAGTTGGTACGCTAAGACCAATATCTCTAGAAAGATTGGAATAGCTTAACTCCTGAGAAGTTCTGCTTGCCATTAGTTTCAGAAATCTTTCAAAGTCATTTAGATTTTCATTTTTTATATTACCCCTGACATCTCTATCTATATAGGTTTGTATATAGCTGGAAAACCAGATATTTTTTGAGATTTTGCTATTTACAAAAAGTCCGGGATATCCGCCATCAAGAAGCCAGCTTCCAAGATCAACTTTTAAAGAGCCGGGGATTTTTTTGTTAGATGCATTTTTTAAATAACTGTCTATACTTTTTTCTTCAGTTATATAATTTCCTGTTATTTCCTCAATCATAAAAGGATATAGGTTTAATATGGCTGCCCTTCCTGCAAGAGATTCACTTACATTTTTCATTAGGGGGAACTGCTGGGAGCCGGTAATTATGAATCTCCCGTTTTTCCTCTCTTTGTCTACAACTGCTTTAATATATGGAAGCAGTTGAGGGGCATTTTGAATCTCATCAATTATTAAGGGAGTTTTAAATTTATTTAAAAATTCACGAGGGTCATTTATAGCCAGTGACCTTATATCCAATTCATCCAGGGAAATATAATTAAAAGTGCTGCTAAATAAATGTTTCAACAGGGTGGTCTTTCCGGATTGCCTGGCACCCGTTAAGATTATGACAGGAAAAGTCTTCAGGGTATCAATTATAGTTTTTTCTATAAGTCTTTTTATATACATAGTGAATTTAGTCTTTTTTATTATATGTTATTTTAAACTAATACTTTAAAATAGTCAATTTTTATATTTATCTATGATAAGAGGTGATTTATTATATCTATTAAAAGATTTTAGATTGAAGAGTTTTATCTCTGCTGGGTATCCTATCCCTACCAGGGGGATATACTGGAAAGACAGTAAACGGTATTTTCCTGATTATATAATTTCAAGAGAATTTATTTGGGATAAAAAGTGTACCATTATTAACTCTAATTAGTATCTTAAAAGGTTCAAGTCCTACTCGGGGAGCCAAATGAATTTACAAATTGAAGCTTTTCTGTTTCAAAGAAGAGAATTTTAATTTTTCTATTTTAAATTACCTTTTTTATATTCACCAAGGATTATTATTCTTCTAGAAGTTTCTATGACAATTTAGCTTATTAATTTTAAGAATGAAATCTCGCTATAGTCGATTCTTTATAATTTATGAGAAAATAAAATGAACCAATTTGAAATTTTAAGTTATGGATTTATATTTCCTATTGACATAATGATACTGTTATGGTAT
>JAHIPJ010000139.1 GCA_018894445.1 Actinomycetota bacterium | reverse complement strand
TTGCTACAAAGGCACCAGGATCTTGTTTATAAATTAATTTGTTTAGTCTTGAGAGGCTTATATGTGTGCATACCACATTAATAACTTCTACCTCGCCTTCTCTTCCAGCACCTTTATAACAGGTAAAACCAAAGCCCTCTTTCGAAAGTAGCTCTTTTATTTCTTCATTATGTTTTTTAGAAATAATATTTGTACTTATAAGATCACGGAATAATTTTTCAGATATTAAAATACCTACTACCGTTCCTACAGCAAAACCAGCTCCATAAGCAAGTATTCCATAAATATTATCAATATCTTTAATTATCCTAACTATTATTGATATAAAGATAGTAACTTCAATAAAACCTACAATTGCAGCAATGGTCTTTTTTCTTCTTACTATCATATTCACTCTAATAGTACCCAGGCTGACATCAATTATTCTTGCAAAAAAAATAATTGACGCCCACATCAGAGTATTAATCAAATCTTACCTCCAGGTTATATCATAATACTTGTAATTTTTGTTTTATATAAATAAAAATTTCATTATCAAAAAATAAAGGTAACATTAACATTATTACCAATATAATTAAAGCTATTTCTAGTATAATCATCCCGGTATTTAGATAATCCTCTCTTACTTTAAAAAAGGTCTTAAATCTAATAAAGATTAGTCACTTTATTAGCATGCAATCTCCAAAACTATAAAACCTGTAGTTATTCTTCTTTGCCTGTTCGTATGCATTTAGAATATTTTCCCTTCCAGCAAAGGCGGATACCATCACCATCAGAGTAGACCTTGGTAGATGAAAATTAGTAATCATCCTGTCTACAGTCTTAAAATTGAACCCGGGGTATATATAAATATCAGTAACCCCTCTATCCCATGTTATTTTTCCATATCTGGACATCAAAGTTTCTAAAACTCTAACCGCAGTAGTACCTACCGCAATAATTTTTTTCCCCATTTCTTTTGCCCGGTTGATCTTTTTAGCCTCAGATTCTCTTATATAATAATATTCACTATGCATTTTGTGTTCTTCGATTTCATTTGATGAAATAGGTCTGAAGGTATCCAGTCCTATATTCAAACCCACTTTTGCTAAAACGACTCCCTTATTTTTTATTTCTTTAATTAAATTTTCAGAAAAATGAAGACCCGCAGTTGGCGCCGCAGAAGAACCTTCCTTTTCTGCATAAATAGTCTGGTAACGGGATTCATCTATATCATTACATTTAATATACGGAGGTATCGGTATTCTGCCGTATTCATTTAAAATTTTCTCTGCAGATGTATTAAATTCCACAATAGCCTCGCCGTAATCCAGTCTTGATATAACCAAAAAATAATATTTACCTATAATTACCTTATCTGAGGTGTTGAGTCTTTTTGAAGGTTTAAGCAATGCCAGATACTGATTATCCTTTATTTTATTTAGAACAAAACATTCTATATTGGCTCCTGTTTTTTCTTTTTTGCCAAGTAGCCTGCACCTGGTAACTTTGCTTTCATTTACAACTAGAACATCACCGTTGTCGAAGTAATTCAAGATATTGTAAAAAATATCATGTTTTATATCACCCGTATGCCTGTCGAGTACCAGAAGTTTGGAATAATCTCTTCTCTGTAGCGGTCTTTGAGCTATAAATTTTTGGGGAAGCCTGTAATCAAATAATTCAATCTTCATATCTTAATTGAATAGTTAAAAGAGCTTGGGTTCATTTTCTTTTTTTACTCCCAGATATTTAAATGCCAGATTGGTAGCTACTCTGCCCTTTGAAGTTCTTTTTATAAATCCAAGCTGTATTAAATATGGTTCATAAACATCTTCAATAGTATCCACTTCTTCCCCTATTGATGCTGCTATAGTACCGACACCCACCGGTCCCCCTTCGAACTTTGTAACCAGGATATTCAATATTTTCTTATCAACCACATCTAAACCCAGCTTATCTATATCCAGTTTGCCAAGAGCTTTTTCGGCTATCTGGTCGTCTATTACACTATCGTTGTACATTAGAGCATAATCCCTTACTCTCCGGAGCAGTCTATTAGCAATCCTTGGTGTTCCCCTGCTCCTGCCTGCAATAACTTCGGCACCTTTTTCAGTTATCTTTATATCAAATATATCAGCTGATCTTCTAATAATCTTGACAATACTCTTTTTATCATAATAATCCAGCCTTAAATTTACTCCAAATCTATCCCGCAGCGGTGGAGCTACCAGCCCAATTCTGGTAGTAGCACCAATAATAGTAAAAGGCGCGATGTCAATTCTAATTGACTTTGCAGAAGGACCCTTTCCTATTATTATGTCCAGTTTATAGTCTTCCATAGCCGGGTACAAGATTTCTTCCACACTTCTGTTCAACCTATGAATCTCATCTACAAATAAAACATCAAAATTCTCTAAATTAGTCAATATAGCAGCCAGATCTCCTGCTCTTTCAATAGCCGGGCCAGAAGTAATCCTAAAACCAACCCCTAATTCATTTGCAATTATTTCTGCAAGACATGTTTTCCCCAGACCGGGTGGACCAGATATGATCACATGATCCAGTGGTTCTTTTCTTTTTCTGGCAGATTTAATAAATATTAGAAGGTTTTCTATTATCTTTTCCTGACCTATAAATTCAGATATAAATCTGGGACGCAGACTCTTGTCCAGCTCAGTATCTACCTTTATATGTTTGGGATTTACATCATTATTTTCTTCATCATTGTTTGTCATTTTACCTTTTTCACCCACCATTTTAATTAAATCTCCTTAAGAGCTATTTTTAGGATATGCTCAATTTTTTCTTTCTTGATAACGTCAATACTTAATTTTGATATGGCTTTACTTATCTCTCTGGAATCGTAGCCCAGGGTCTTTAAAGCCTGTTCAACTTCATATATTTTTTCATTTTCCGCTAAACCTGCAAGCGCTGCTCTTTCCACTTTATATTCTTCCAGTTTATCTTTAAGTTCCAGAATCATTCTTTCAGCAAGTTTGAGGCCAATTCCGGGAATTCTTCTTAGCAGGTCAACTTCCCTGTTTGCAATTATTCTTTTAAGCTCCTGTCCGCTATAAATGGATAGAGAACTTAACGCTATTTTTATTGATATTCCTGAAACTCCCAGGAGCTTCAGAAAAAAATCTTTATCGTCGGTATCCAGAAAACCCACCAATTTTAATTCATCTTCTCTCACATGTGTATATATATCAAGTTCTACTTCCGAACCCTTTTCTGGTATCTTTTCAAAAGTCCTGCTTGAAATCAATACTTCAAATCCTATTCCCCCGGCTTGCACTATAATGCTTGAGGGTGACTTTTTAATTATTTTTCCAAATATTTTTGCAATCATAGCCAGCTATCTGAATTATTTAAAAGTTTTAACCTTATCTTGAAACTTTTTATTATTAGCATGACATACAGATATCGCCATTGCATCCCAGGCATCATCTTTTTTAGGGAAAAAGTTATCCTTAACTTTAAGTATTATTCTTAACATATATTTGATTTGTTTCTTGGTTGCTTTTCCATATCCAACAATAGCCTGCTTTACCTGTAAGGGAGTATATTCGTATATCTTCAAGTTGTTAATACTTCCAGCCAGTATTGATACTCCCCTTGCCTGACCTACATCCATAGCAGTTTTTACATTAATGCTAAAAAAGATTTCTTCAATAACCATGCAGTCAGGACAGTACTTTTTAATTAACTGGTTAATCCTTGTATAAATCTCTTCTAATCTTTCACAAATGGGTTTGTTCTTTTTTGTAACGATGCAATCGCAAAATACGGGATAGTATTCCCCTTTTTCTACATCCAATATGCTTACCCCTGTAGTTTCCAATCCGGGATCTATCCCCAGTATTCTTATTCTATCAGTTGTCATTTTTAATTATTTATATTTCACTCAATATCTCATCGGATATTTCCAGATTCGAATTTACATTCTGGACATCGTCATGTTCATCCAATGTATTAATTAGTTTTAATGCTTTAACACTTTCCTCTTTTGATAATTTTATGGTAGATTTTGGTATAAGTCCTATTTCGCTTGATTTTATTTTTATATTATTTTTTTCAAGAGCTTCCTTGACCTTTATAAATTCCGTAGGAGGAACTTTAATTTCATATACATCATAATCTTCATCAATATCTTCTGCTCCAATATCAATCACATTAAGCATAAATTCTTCTTCATCCTTTATTTCACTTTTCTCTACTATTATTACACCTTTCATCTCAAACTGCCAGCTAACACTCCCGCTCTCACCCAGGGTTCCGTTATATCTACCCAAAATGTTTCTTATGTCCGAAGCAGTTCTATTTCTGTTTTCGGTCATCACTTCTATTATTATAGCTATGCCCCCGGGACCATATCCTTCGTACAGGATGCTCTCATAATTTTCTCCTTCTATCTCGCCGGTTCCTCTTTTAATTGCTCTCTCTATATTATTCTGGGGCATATTATATTCCTTGGCCTTGGCAATTGCGTTAGCAAGAGCCATATTATCCCTGGGATCGCCTCCCCCTCCTTCTCTTACTGCAACAATAATACTCCTGCTTAGTTTCCCAAATATATTTCCTCGTTTTGCATCCTCTTTTGCCTTTTTATGCTTAATTGAATGCCATTTTGAATGCCCGGACATATCAATTATCTCCTTTAATATTTTTAATCATATTTATAAAATACTGGTGTATTCTTAAGTCACAAGTCAACTCGGGATGAAAAGTGCTTGCCATTACATTATTATCTCTCACCAATACAATATCCTCTTTAAACTTTCCCAGAATCCTGACCTTTTTTCCAACATTTAATATTTTTGGTGCCCTTATAAAAATAGATTTAAATTTACCGCCATTCTGATTGTTATCAAGGCGGATATCCAGCAATTCCTCAAAACTTTCAATCTGCCTCCCATAAGCATTTCTTTGTACATCAATATCTATATAACCAAGACCTCTGCCTTCTCCTTCAATATTCTTTGCAAGCAAAATCAAGCCTGCACAGGTCCCGAATATAGGATTTTTATCCCTGTAAAATTTATCAAGGCTTTCTTTAAATTTATATTTTTCCAGTAATTTATTTATAGTAGTACTCTCACCGCCAGGAATAATTAGTCCATCAATATCTTTAAACTGTTCCGGAAATTTTACTTCTGCTGCAGAAATCCCGCACTCTTTTAATCTGCTTATGTGCTCTTTGAATGCCCCTTGAAGTGAAAGTACACCTACTTTAATACTCATTGCTCCAGTCTTACCACCCTCTGTTGGAGATTATTTTCTCTTTTGTAAGTTCTGATACAGCAATTCCGCTCATTGGACTTCCCAGACCCCTGGAAACTTTTGCCAAAACCTCAGGATTATTATAATGAGTTGTTGCTTCAACAATAGCACAAGCCATTTTTAATGGATTTTCAGATTTGAAAATACCGGAACCTACAAATATACCCTCAGCACCAAGCTGCATTATCATAGCGGCATCAGCAGGAGTAGCTATTCCACCAGCCGAGAAATTAACTACCGGTAATTTTTTATTCTTATACACATATAGTATCAGATCATAAGGAGCACCTAATTCTTTAGCAACAGTCATCAGTTCTTCTTTTGGCAGTGAAGAAATTCTTACTATCTCATCTTTTATGCTTCTCATATGTTTTACCGCTTCTATAACATCTCCGGTACCAGCTTCTCCTTTAGTCCTGATCATTGCAGCGCCTTCACCTATTCTTCTTAAAGCTTCACCTAAATTTGTGGCACCACAAACAAATGGAACTTTAAAATCCCATTTATTTATATGATATTTTTCATCTGCCGGAGTCAGGACTTCACTTTCATCTATATAATCAATTCCTATGGCTTCAAGTATTTGTGCTTCTGCAAAATGCCCTATTCTTACTTTTGCCATAACCGGAATAGAAACAGTATCCATGATTTTTAATATAATTTCAGGATCGGTCATTCTGGCTACACCTCCTGTTGCTCTGATATCAGCAGGTATCCTCTCCAGGGCCATTACTGATACTGCCCCTGCTTCCTCTGCAATTTTAGCCTGCTCGGGGGAGGTTACATCCATTATTACTCCACCTTTAAGCATCTGAGCAAGCCCGGCTTTTACCTTTAACGTTCCTTTCTCCATCTTGTTAAAACACCTCCAATTATTTTATTCCCACTCCTAAAGACATATCTTCAAGCCTCCTGATTCTTTCTTCTGCAGGAGGGTGTGTATTAAACAAACTTTTAAACATAACCTTAGATTTCTCACCAATTGGATTGGCAATAAATAAATGTGCAGTTGCGCTACTGGCAGTTTTTACTTCACTATGCATACTGATTTTTTTAAGTGCATTTGCCAGCCCGGCAGGATACCTGGAAATTAAAGCTCCTGTTGAATCTGCCAGGAATTCCCTATTCCTGCTTATAGCAAGTCTTATTAAAGTAGCAATTATAGGAGACAATAATATAAGCAATATCCCTACTATTATTAAAATTAATGATAATATTCCGCCGCCTGAGCCTTTTGATGACCTTCTCCTGCTCCCGCCTCCGAATATAAAGGACCTAAATATAATATTACTTATTATAGTAATCATTCCCACCATAACAACAACTATCGTTCCCAGTAGAATATCATAATTTTTTATATGAGATAATTCGTGCGAGATAACCCCTTTTAATTCTTCATCATTAAGATTATCAAGTAGACCCTGAGTAAAGACTATTACTCCTTTTTGGGGATTTCGCCCGGTTGCAAATGCATTCATACCTTCATCGCCTATTACATAAATTTTAGGTATAGTCAGTCCGGCAGCAATTGATAGCCCATCTACCATATAATAGACTCTCGGGTTCTCTTCCCTTGATATAGGTCTGGCTCCGGTCAGGCTCAGTACAATTCTATCGCTGTAATAATAACTTGAAAAACTCATGATAACTGCCAGTATAAGTGCAAATATCATAAGTATTATCGAATAGTTATTGCTAATGCCACGCCAGTCAAGATAATAGCCAATAGCAAATCCTACCAGAGTTATAAATATTATAAATCCAATTATTATAAATACAGTTTTTGCCCTGTTGCTGGCAATTTGTTCATACATTACTTAAAACACACCTTTTTTTATAGAAAAATAACCTGTTATTAAAACTTTACTTTAACCGGTTCCCTGGCTGAAACTTCTTCTATCTCAAAATAATCTCTTGACAAGAAATTAAACATTCTGGCAAATATATTTCCAGGAAATGTTTGTATTCTGGTATTAAATTTCATAACCATATCATTGTAAAATTGTCTTGCATAAGCAATATTACTTTCAATGCCATTAAGCTGTTCCATTAATCTTAAAAAATGCTGGTCCGCTTTAAGGTTAGGATAATTTTCAGACAACGCAAATAACGACTTTAAGGTATCGGTTATCATATTTTCGGCTTTTGCCTGCTCTTTTACTGTTTTTGCGTCAATACCCATCTTCCTGGCATTGATAACATTCTGCAGGGTTTCCCTTTCGTGTTTGGCATATCCTTTCACTGTCTCCATCAGATTTGGTATTAAATCGTATCTTTTCCTGAGCTGTACATCAATCTGATGCCATGAATTGTCAACCTTATTTCTTAAAGATACTATAGAATTATATATACCTATTCCAATAAAAAACAGTAATATTATTATTCCCGCAATTATTGCTATAAGGGAAATTACTCCTGTTAACATAATGACCTCCTGACTATTTTGTTTTTATTACTGTTGAACTTTAGATATTTTACATTTTACTGTATCAAAAATAAACAACTCTAAATTATATCATATAAACAATTGCAAAAATATAATCCTGCTTCATGGCTAATTTCCTGGCTATTGCAACGGTCAATATTGTTTTTTACACAAAAAAATTTTTATGGTATATTTCTTCTATTGCCTTAATTGCATTTAAGTATAATCAAATAAAATATAACGCTTTTGGGGGTGTTAATGAACGGTAAAAGTTGTTCTAATAATAAAGTTATTGGTCTTATTTCAGGAAATGGGGCCGGGAAAACCTCACTTGCAGAATGTTTCTTATATAATTCTAAAATTACTGATAGGCTGGGAACTATAGATGCGAAAAATACTGTTTCTGATTTCAGTCCGCTGGAAATTATAAAAGGATTTAGCATAAGTTCAAGCATACTTAATTACAAATGGAAAGATTCTAATATAAATCTAATAGACTGCCCTGGGTATATGGACTTTATAGGACAGGCTCAGGCAGCAATTAAAATAATAGACAGTGCGCTCTTAGTTGTTGACGTAAAATCAGGAGTGCAGGCTCCCACTGAATTGGTTATAGAGCTACTGGCTAAAAATCCCAAACCGATGTTCTGTATACTTAATAAATTAGATCAGGAAAATATAGATTACTTTAAAGTTGTAGAAGATATAAAAAGTGAATATAATTTAAACCTTGTCCCAATAACTACCCCGGTTAATAGCGGAGAAAATTTCTCTAAAATTGTAGATATACTTCAAAATCAGGCTTACGAATATAAAGAGAAAAATCCTACAGGTAATAAGACCTCTGTAGATGAAAACATTAAAGATCAAATTGAAAGTCATCATAATGAACTAGTTGAATCTATAGTCGAAACAGATGACGTATTGATCAGTAAATACTTAGAAGGCGAAGAAATTGACGATAAGGTAGTAAGTGAGGTATTTAAAAAAGCGGTAATAGCCGGAAAGGTAATTCCTGTATTTGCCATATCTTCAGGCAAGAATTTTGGTGTAGATATTTTAATGGACTATATAAATTCTCTTCTCCCTTCTGCTCTTGATATACCTTCTATTAAGGCAAAGGATTTAAACAAAGATTCTGAAATAGAAATAAAATCTTCGCCAGATGGTTCGCTGCTTGCATATGTTTTTAAGACCATGGCAGATCCTTACATAGGAAAGTTATCTATTTTTAGAATTTTTTCTGGAATCATTAAGATAAATGAAAACTACTACATATCCGGTCCAGAAAAAACATATAAATTTACAAATTTATTTAAGCTCCAGGGCAAAAGTCAGAGTGATATAAACGAAGCTTCATGTGGAGATATTGTAGCTGTATCCAAAATTATGGATATTTCAAACGATGATACCATTTCAAGCCATGATCAGCCATTAAAAATACCTGAAACAGAATATTTTTCCCCGACCTTGCCCAGAGCAGTTATACCCAGGAGTAAAGGAGATGAAGAGAAAATAAGCAGTAGCCTATCCAAATTAATACAGGAAGACCCCACCATAAGACAGGAATTAAATTCAGAAGTGCATCAAAACATTATCTGGGGAATTGGAGAACTGCATCTTTCAATATCCAGGGATAGATTAAAAGAAAAATTCGATGTCGATATTGATATACTTGTTCCAGATGTCGCTTACAAGGAAACAATAAGAAAGGATGCAAAAGCTGAATATAAATATAAAAAACAATCTGGCGGAAGGGGCCAGTACGGACATGTTTTAATTGAAATCAAACCACTTGGTAGTGGCGGAGGTTTTGAATTTAAAAATAGTATTTTTGGTGGAGCAATTCCTAAAGGTTATATACCAGGAGTGGAAAAAGGTATCAGGGAAGCTCTACTAAAAGGAGTTCTTGCTGAATACCCTGTAGTAGATGTTAGCGTAAATCTGTATGATGGGTCATATCATACTGTAGACTCGTCCGAGATGTCCTTTAAAATAGCAGCATCTATGGCTTTTAAAAAAGGAATGCAGGAGGCTTCTCCGGTCATTTTAGAACCTATTACAGAATTGGAAATTATAGCACCTGAAAAGTATATGGGTGATATAATCGGAGATATAAACACAAAAAGAGGGAAAATTATTTCAATGACCCAAATTGAAAATAAAAAACAACTAATAAAAGCCACTGCCCCCCAATCTGAAACTTTCAACTATGCAATTGATCTAACATCTCTTACCCGGGGAAGGGGACGTTTTATTCAAAAATTTTCACATTATGAAGAATTACCTTCAAATTTAGCCCATAAGATAATAGAAGAAAGGAAAAAGCAAAAGGAATGAAGAAAAACTACAAAAGACGTGTATTTGTATTGGATAAAGTTCCCTATATCCTGTTCGGAGCAATATTGATAATAGCCCTAATCATATTTCTCCCGGTCAGAAGCTGCATGCCATTGAATTTCTTTTCCGGGGTACAGGAAGAAACTGAAAAAGAATCGGAATATTCCCTTTTTATAGCTTCTCCGACCAATGGCAAAGTCTTTCCCTTCATCAACCAAAATGAAACCGTTCCGGTAGAGATAAAGGCAAAAGAAGTAGAAAATACGGACTATACCATAAAACTACTCGTAAATGACAGTGAAATAAAATCATTCACCTCCCCTCCCTATGAATACAACTGGAATCCGGGGAGCTCCGGTGAATATGAAATGATAGCCCAGCTTATAGATGATGGCGGCAATATAATTACAAACTCAAACACAGTAAGTTTCACTGTACAATACGAGATTGAACCTGAAGAAAATATTGTTTTAAGTGTAGATATCGAGGAAAAGAAAAACGAGATTCTAAGCCAGGCCATTTTCAGGGCCCAGAATACCATACCTACCGGAGTTCCTTTATTCTCCTATAAGTGCTATACCCCCCCGGTTATAGATGGCAGCATCCAGGAATGGGATAAATTTGAGAGTTTTTCAGCTTTTGAACCAACCATTAAAAAAGAAAATTACATCACCAATACCGACATTTCGGGTACATTTTTTTCCTGCTGGGATGATGATAATTTTTATTTTGCGGTACAGGTAATCGATGATGTGTTCAATCAAAAATATACCGGTAATCAGCTAAACAAAGGCGACAGTATAACGATTGTATTCGATACAGAATTAGAAGAAGATATGCAGATACCGTTTTATAACAGCGATGATTATCAGATTGACCTCTCACCGGGCAATTTCTCCGGTACATCTTCGGAATCATTTATGAGCTGGCCTTCTAATGCACCTCCCAGAGGAGTTATCATTGCTTCTATCAGACTGGCAAACGGATACATAATGGAAGCCAGTATTCCATGGTATAACTTTCCAAATTACGTCCCCACTGATAAGGATGTACTGGGATTTACTGTATCCATATTTGATACTGACAACCTGGAATCAACAGAACTTGTAATTTCCTCATCAAAAGTATTTGATTTTAACAATGTCTCCACTCTGGGTACCATTGCACTAATAGATGCCGGCAATATTCAGGAGGCAGAAGAAGAAGTAGAAGAATAAAGTTAATCTTCTCAAAATAGTAAAGAATATATATCTAACTAAATATATAAATCCATGGTCGTAAGATTTAATTTTATTGCGTGGATAAGCGTAAGCAAATACATTGCTAAAATATGAAAAATAATATTAAAAATAAATTAAATAAAGCAATTTTTAAAACCTATAAAATAGATATCTACGGAATCGTGCAGGGTGTGGGTTTTAGGCCTTTTATATATAGAATAGCTCAAAAATATAATCTAAACGGAATTGTTACCAATACCACAGAAGGTGTTACTATAAAAATTAATGCCCCTGATAAAAATACAGTTGAAAAATTTACCTCCGACATTAAGCTACAAAAACCATATGTGTCAGTTATTGAAAATATTAGAACAAAAGAAGTCACTCCCGGAGATTTTAAGAATTTTAAAATAGGAAAAAGTAAGGAGACAAAAGACAAATTCCAGCTGATATCTCCCGATATTGCTACCTGCAATCTTTGCCTTGGAGATATTAATAATAAAGAAAATAAGCAAAGATATTACTATCCGTTCACTAACTGTACTAACTGCGGACCAAGATTTACCATTATATATAAGATGCCTTATGATAGACCTAATACCACTATGCATAAATTTTCTCTATGCGAAGACTGCACAGTGGAATATAACGATCCTTTAAATAGAAGATTTCATGCCCAGCCTAATGCCTGCAACAAGTGTGGTCCGAAGGTGCTGTTAGTCGATAAAGATGGTAAAAAAGTTGATTCTAAAAGCCCCATTATCACAGCTGCAAAGCTTCTTGAGGAGGGAAAAATAATCGCAATAAAGAGTCTTGGCGGGTTTCAGGTTGCATGTAATGCATTTTCTGATGATATTGTTCTGAAACTTAGAAAAAGAAAAAAAAGACCGGTAAAACCATTTGCAATAATGCTCAAAGATATTGAATCTATAAAAAAATATTACTACTTAAGTAAAAAAGAAATAGAAAGTCTAACTTCAGCAAGAGCTCCAATTGTCCTGTTAAGAAAGAAGGCCGGAAACTATATAATCTCCAGATATGTTTCCCTCTATAACAAATATGAAGGGGTAATGCTTCCCTACACTCCCATACACCATCTGTTGTTTAATCACGTTAATATGCCACTTATAATGACCAGTGGAAACCTGTCAGAAGAACCCATAGCATCCGAAAATGTAGAAGCCCTGGAAAAACTAAAAGATATCTGTGATTATTTTCTAATCCATAACAGGGATATCTATTCCAGATATGATGATTCGGTCATAAAAATCTTTGACGGCAGAGAGATGGTTATAAGAAGAGCCAGAGGATACTCCCCTTATCCGGTAAAGATTGATAAGGATATTGGAAAACAGGTTATTTTTGCAGCAGGCGCTCATGAAAAAAATACTTTCTGCTTTCTTGTAAAGAATTATGCAATTATAAGTCAGCATATCGGGGATCTGGATAATGTAGAGTCCATCGAGTTCTTTAACTCTACATTTAATAATTATAAGAAGCTTTTTAATACTGGCAGGATAAATTTAACTGCTTATGATAAACATCCTGGTTATGCTTCTACTAAATTTGCAAAAGAACTAAAAGATACCACTAGTAAAATTGAAGTTCAGCACCATAAGGCTCATATTGCAAGTGTAATGGCAGAAAATAATATAAATGACAGTATTATAGGTTTCGCCTGGGATGGGACAGGCTATGGCGACGATGGAAAAATCTGGGGCAGTGAAATATTTATAGCCGATGGTAACCTGAATTTTAAAAGAATTGGCTATCTAAAAGAAAAAGTTCTACCCGGTGGTGAGGTTTCCATTAAAAAGCCTTACAGGATGGCAATGACCTATCTTTATGATCTATGGACTGGACATAAAAATACCGGAGACAAATTCCCTGAGTTTGTATATAAGAATCTGCCATTTTATAAGAAAATAATATCCACCTTTGAAATAGAGGCTATTGAAAAGCAGATAGAAACTGGATTCAACAGTCCGGTTACCACCAGTATGGGAAGATTTTTTGATGCGGTAAGCTCAGTACTTGATTGTACACATCTAGCCAGTTTTGAGGGCGAAGCTGCAATTCACCTGGAAATGACAGCTGATTATGATGAGAAAGGCCAGTATAATATCAGAATTGATAATACAGGTGATCAATATATAATAGATGACCATTATATATTCTCCCAGATATTTAAGGAAATACTGAATGGCATATCTAAGGGCAAAATATCCGCTAAATTTCATAATACCCTTGCCGGAATTATATTAAAAATCAGTCAGATGGTAAGAAAAACCTCCAGTACTGATAAAGTTGCATTAAGCGGCGGAGTTTTTCAGAATAATTACCTTTTAAGTGAATGTTTTAATATATTGAAAAAGGATGGTTTTAAGGTATACTCAAATTTCAAGGTTCCGGTTAATGATGGGGGTATCTCCCTTGGACAGGCATACATAGCTGCCTTAAGAATTTTATCTTCAAAGAAAGGATAGTTTTATCATGTGTTTGGCAATACCGGCAAAAATAATTAAAATAAACAAAAATATAGCGGAAGTTGAAAGTCTTGGAGTAAAAAAAGAAATTGATATTTCTCTTACACCAGGGGCCAGTTTAGGAAATTTCGTTATAGTACATGCAGGATTTGCTATACAGATTATAGAGGAGGAAGATGCACTGGCAACACAGGGCTATTGGAAGGAATATTTAGGTGAAAAAGAAAATTGAAGAACTGGTTGAATTTTTAAATAAAAATAAACCTGGTCGTAGTATAAATATAATGGAAGTCTGTGGGACTCACACTATGGCCATATCAAGATATGGATTAAGACAGCTGATTCCTGAAAATATAAACCTTATTAGCGGTCCCGGGTGCCCGGTTTGTGTTACCCCTATCGTCGATATAGACTGGATAATCGAGATTGCAAGACAGTACGATGTCTCTATATTTACTTTTGGAGATTTGTTCAGAGTGCCGGGCACGGAATCCAGTCTTTACAATGAAAAGTCAAAAGGTAAAGATATAAATATTTGCTATTCCCCTGCTGATGTTTTAAATTTTGCTAAAAACAATCCGGATAAAAAAGTAGTTTTCATAGCTATCGGTTTTGAAACTACCATTCCCCTGACTTCAATTATTGTAAAAAAAGCATATAAGGAAAAGACTAGTAACTTCTATATATATAATACCCATAAACTTGTACCAGAAGCACTAGAACTTCTTCTTGTGGACAGAGAAGTAAAAATTGATGCTTTCCTCTGCCCCGGACATGTTTCTGCTATTATTGGAAGTAAACCTTATAACTTCATAGCAGAAGATTACCATATACCCTGTGTTATAAGCGGTTTTGAACCTATGGATATACTGGAATCTATAGCAACCATAATCAGACAGATAAATAAAGGCATATCAGAGGTTGAAATCCAGTACAGACGGGTAGTCAGAGAAGAAGGAAATCCTACAGCCGTAAAATCAATTTACGAAGTATTCGACAAATCGGATTCAATATGGAGAGGGCTGGGAAATATTCCCGGAAGCGGCTTGAAACTAAAGGATAAATTCTCAAAATTTGATGCAAAGACTTATTTTCCGGTTAAAAAAATTAAATCCAGGGAACCAGCCGGCTGTGAATGCGGGAG
>JAHIPJ010000011.1 GCA_018894445.1 Actinomycetota bacterium | reverse complement strand
TTATTCAATCTACTGGTTAAGCCTATTGTTAAAATCTTATCTCTGCCCATTAATATATTAACTCTGGGACTTTTCAATATTATTATAAATGCGGGTATGTTATGGATTGTAGATTCAATTATTAAAGGATTGGAAATAGAGGGTTTCCGGGGATATGTCTGGAGCTCTATAGTTATCAGCATTATCAGTATAGTAGTTTCTAAAATTATTTTCTTTAGAGAAAAAAAAGATTAAAAAGATTAAAATATTATATATTTTAAGCGTATGTTCTGATATTCTAAAAAAAGAAATATGATTGCAAAGAAAGAAAAAAAAGAAAGTAAGATAAAAATAGTTATAATTACCGGGTTATCTGGAGCTGGAAAGACAGAAGCCCTTAAATACTTTGAGGATGCGGGCTATTATTGCATAGATAATTTACCGGCTCATCTTTTATTGAATCTTATTGATTATTTCTCTATGGAGGACAGGAATATTAACAAAGTAGCCTTTGCAATAGATTTAAGAAGCGGGTATTTTTTTGATGAAATATACAAGACTCTGGATAAGCTTAATGAGAGAAAAATAGAATATAAAATCCTGTTTTTAGAAGCCTCCAAGAGCGCAATAGTAAAAAGGTATTCTTTAACCAGAAGAAAGCATCCGTTAGTTGAGAACGGCAATCTTGGGAGTGGAATTGAAAGAGAAATTGAAAAAATGAACAGGCTCAGAGAAATAGCTGATGTTGTAATAGATACCTCACTATTAAATTCAAAAGAGCTGCGGATGGCTATAACAGAATGCATGATGAGTGATGTTGAAAAGAGTAAGCTTCTACAGATATCAATTACTTCATTTGGATATAAATATGGATTACCTGAAAGTGTGGATATTGTGATGGATGTGAGATTCCTGCCAAATCCATTTTATAATGAGGAATTAAAGGATCTGGATGGAAGAAATAAAAAAGTGATTGATTTTGTCTTATGCCGGGAAGAAACAAAGGAATTTCTGCGTATGTTTGAAAAGATGCTGGACTTTTTAATTCCTAATTATATTGCAGAGGGGAAAAGCTATTTAGGTATTGGTATAGGATGTACAGGTGGAAAACACCGTGCAGTAGTAATATCTGATAAGATATATGAATATTTAAAATTAAAAGGTTATTCTATAAAATTATTCCATAAAGATATTGGTAAGAGCAATTAATCTTACTAGAAATAATTTACGTTTCTAAAACAAATCAGAGATATTTTTTTTATAAAAATTTTGTAAAGATTTGCTTTATTGATTTAAGTAAATTTGCTAAAATTACACGGTTTGTATTTAATTAGAAGTATTTTATATTTGTATAAAATATGTTTAAAATCTTTGATTATTATGTTTTAGTAAGGGAGGAATAGAATGGCAATAAAAGTAGGAATTAATGGGTTTGGAAGAATAGGCAGGCAGTTCTTAAGGGCAAAATTAAAGTATGATAAAGATAATAATATGGATATTGTAGGTATCAATGATCTTTATGACTCAAAAACTCTTGCCCATCTTCTGAAATATGATTCAATATATAGAACTCTGGATGCTGAGATTAAAGCCGGGGATGATTACATAGAAGTTAATGGGGAAAAAATAAAGATTACATCTATTAAAGACCCCGGAATGCTCCCATGGAAGGACATGGGTGTTGATGTTGCTCTGGAATCTACAGGAATATTCAGAACCAGAGAGGATGCCACCAAGCATTTGACCGCCGGAGCTAAAAAGGTAGTAGTCTCTGCACCCTGCAAGAAGGACGGATCGGATATCACAATGGTGCTGGGTGTAAATCATAACAAGTACAACAAAGATAAGCATAATATAATTTCAAACGCTTCTTGCACAACAAATGCACTTGCACCATTATGCAAGGTTCTGCATGATAATTTTGTTATAAAGAATGGTATTATGACTACCATACATGCTTATACTAATGATCAAAAAATCCTGGATTTACCTCATAAAGACTTAAGAAGAGCCAGAGCGGCAGCTTTATCGGCTATACCTACATCAACCGGTGCTGCAAGTGCAATAGGTTTGGTAATTCCTGAACTGAATGGTAAGCTTGATGGTATGGCAGTTAGAATTCCAATACCTGTAGGTTCATTGGTTGATTTAACGGTAGAAGTTGAAAAGGACTGTTCGGTTGGAGATGTAAATAGTGCTTTCAAAAAAGCTTCAAAAGAGCCGGGATTTAAAGGGATACTTAGATATTGTGAAGATCCAATTGTATCTGCAGATATTATTGGTGATGCTCATTCCACAATTTTCGATGCTCTATGTACTTTCAAGCAAGATAATTTGATTAAGGTTTTATCATGGTATGATAATGAGTGGGGATATTCAAGCAGACTATATGATGTAATTAATTTTATTATGAAATAGTCACTAAATAGATGTAAATAATAAATAAACGGGGTTTTGAAACCCCGTTTATTTGTGAAATAAGGATTTGGTGGTGAAAATGTTTAATAAAAAAACAATAGAAGATATTAATGTTAAAAATAAAAAAGTATTGGTCAGAGTGGATTACAATGTTCCTCTGGACAGTGAGTTGAATGTTACTGATGATACAAGAATCAGACTATCGTTACCAACTATTAATTATCTGATTAAAAACAATTCCAAGGTTATTTTGATGTCACATCTGGGAAGGCCAAAAGGGGAGGCTGAAGATAAATTCAGGCTGGATCCTGCAGCAAAAAGGCTGGAACAATTGACTGGTAAGAAAGTTAAGAAATTTAACCAGATTTATTCCCTGGAAATTAAAGAATATGTAGATACTGAAATGGATTATGGTGAAATTATAATGCTTGAAAATCTGAGGTTTGATCCCGGAGAAAAGGCAAATAGTAATGAATTCTCAAAATCACTTGCTTCTCTAGCAGACATATATGTCGATGATGCTTTCGGTGCGGCGCATAGAATCCATGCATCTGTTACGGGAGTAACCAAATACCTTCCGTCAGTAGCAGGATTTCTAATGAAGAAAGAAATTGAGGTTTTAACATCTCTTCTGGAGTCACCGGAAAGGCCTTTTCTAACCATACTTGGAGGAAGCAAGGTTTCGGATAAAATAAAGGTTATAAAAAACTTGTTAGGTAAAGTGGATAGCTTAATATTAGGTGGGGGAATGACCTATACTTTCTTAAAAGCACAGGGTTATGAGGTAGGTAAATCGATTTGTGAAGAAGATCAGACTGGTTTTGCAAAAGAAATGCTTGCCCTGGCCAAAAAGAATAATGTTAATCTAGTACTGCCTATAGATATTATTGTTGCAAAAGAATTTGATGGTGATGCAGAAAAAAAACTAGTATCTGTACAATCAATGCCGGTAGATTGGATGGGTATGGATATTGGAGATAAAAGTGTAGAATTATTTAAAAAAGAAATTTTAGGTGCCAGGACTATTTTCTGGAATGGTCCTGTAGGTGTTTTTGAATGGGATAGTTTTTCAAATGGAACCAGGAGTATCGCTTATGCAATTGCCGGAAGCCCGGCAGTTACCGTGGCGGGTGGTGGAGACACACTGGCAGCATTAAAAAAATATAATCTATCCTCAAAATTTTCACATGTTTCAAGTGGTGGGGGAGCTGCTATAGAACTCCTTGAGGGTAAGGAATTACCGGGTGTAATCTCTCTTTTAGATAAATAATTGAAAATAATGTAAATTATTTTGAAAGGAATTATAGAAATGAGAAAACCTTTTATAGCCGGGAACTGGAAAATGAATATGACTCATTTGGAAGCTGTAAATTTTATGCAGGATCTTGAATATAAGTATAAGAATAAAAATAATTGTGAAGTAGCAGTCTGCCCGCCTGCAACAGCTTTAAAGAGCGTGAAAACCATAATTGACAGTGATAATCTTGAAGTTAAGCTTGGCGCACAGAATATGTATTACGAGTCTAGAGGTGCTTTTACAGGGGAGATTTCACCGGAAATGCTAAAAGCATTGGGTGTTGAATATGTAATAATTGGTCATAGTGAAAGAAGGCAGTATTTTGGTGAGACCAACAAGGGTGTTAACAGAAAAGTAAACGCTGCTTTTAACACAGACTTGAAACCCATTATGTGCATTGGCGAGTCGTTGAAAATAAGAGAAAGTGGCAGGGCTGAGGAATTTGTTATGGGCCAACTGAAAGAATGTCTGGTTGGTATTGATGAAGAGGATATTGTTGATCTTACTATAGCCTATGAACCAATCTGGGCTATTGGTACCGGTAGAACTGCGACATCGGAAGATGCAAATGATATGTGCCTGGCTATAAGAAGGAAGATAGAAGAAATTTACAATAAAAAGATTTCTGAAATTATAAGAATTCAGTACGGTGGAAGTGTTAAACCCTCCAGTATTTCAGAACTTATGAACATGTCAGATATTGATGGGGCATTGGTTGGTGGCGCGAGTTTGGAAGTTGATGATTTTATAGCAATAATTAATTATTAGGATAG
>JAHIPJ010000138.1 GCA_018894445.1 Actinomycetota bacterium | reverse complement strand
GATCAAGTTTTATAACTTAAACAAAATTTTAAAGACTACAAATTTTCAAGAGCTAACTTTATTGCTCCTTCAACTGGTTTTTTGGTAAGAGGTTTAAAATTAATTTTTGGAAATTTATATTTTAGCTTTTTCATTAAAACAGCTTTAAAATACTTTTCACACTTAAATACATTTCCAACAAAAACCAGGTCAAACTTTTTATCTGCTCCATAATGCTTTTCTCCCAGGGCAGATAGGTTAACGTCATTTTCTATATATACAGGGGTATTAAATTCACTGCCAAGAATTTCTATCAAATGAAACAGTAGAAGATATTAATTTTTTTTGCCTTGTGTATAAATTACTTATAATTTATTATAAAATTACAAAATAAGGCAGGATTAAAATGAAACTTACTAAACGGGAAAAACAAAAAATTAATAAAGTCGGCGGAAAATATAATCTGAAATTGATACTGCTTCACGGCTCTTATGTAACAGATAAAGCTAAACCAGGGAGTGATTTGGATATTGCTTTTCTCGGTAAAAATCCAATTGATTTTAAAACATTATCCAGGATCTATTTAGATATAGAAGATATTTTTGGTGATAACTTCAATCGAGAATTGGATATTAAATCTCTACATAAAGTTGACCCACTATTTTGCTACCAGGTAGCCAAATATTCAAAACTTCTTTACGGCAATCTTTTTGATTATAATGAATTTAAAGCCTATGCTTTTCGCTTCTATTATGATGCTAAAGACTTATTCAGATTAGAGGGTTTACTGGTCTCAAAATACCAAAATTATTTAAATAAAAAATATGCTTGATAAAAATTTTATTCAAAGAAAAATAAAACTAACTATTTCTTATTCTTCATATATTGCTTTGCCTGATACATAAAGGCTTCCAGACGGGTTTCAGTTGTTTCCTGCTCCAGTCCATCGAAGGCAAGATTCAGCCAGGGTATCTTGTACTCTTCTCTAATTCTCTTTGAGATTGCATTAACAATATTCCCGGGAATACAGGTAAAGGGAAATACATTTATAATCCCGTCGGCACCATTTTTAATCCAGTATACCGACTTTCCAATACTCAGAGCTGCCTCTCCGAACCACTTGATTATGTAAGGTTCTGCATTGTCCCAGATATCATAAATGCCGGCTTCTTTATCTTCTCTCAAGAAACCCTTTAGCGGTTTTTCCAGTTTGTGGTGGCAATTTTCCAGTAATTTATTAATAATCCTATTTGAGATATAAAACCCTGTTCCTCTTACAAAATCACCGGTAAGCTCAGCCAGTTCCCGGCAACCAATTCTATTTCCGCTTTTGTTACCATTAATACTAAATGATTTTATAATCTTATAATAAATATCAGTCTGTTTGGTTATAATATCTATCTTTCTGGTAGCAGTAGTATGATACGGCCACTCTCCAAATGAAGGGATCTCCACCTCTCCGCCCTGTGCTTCAACTCTCTTTATAATCTCATTATTGCTATAAGGATGATTCCTGACAAATATTTCACCCACTATGCCTACCAGTGGTTTATCTGTTTTTTTAATTGGTATATTCTCAAAATCTCTTCTGGCATCTCTTAAAATACTGACCATCCTGTCCAGCGTTTTTGACATAGGATCATTTTCTACAGACTGGCATACATCTTCTATATATTTTTCATAAACTTTATTTGTTTTTCCTTTTTCTATCTCATAAGGCCTTGTTTGTCGGAGCATTTTATTCAGGTAATCTACAGTAAAAATACCACACATTGCTTTCATAAGCAGTATGAATCCCCTTAACCCCTGCATATCATACTCCCTGTAAAACTGGTTGCCTTCAGGAGCACCAGGCGAAATAATGGGCACATCTTCGTACCCCAACTCCTTAATTATTATTTTTTGCATTTTATTATACTGCCCAAACCTGCAGGGCCCATATGTCTGAGGCATGAAGAAAGCCACTTTTTTTGGATCGTTATGTTCCAGTGTCTTTATAATATCTCCGGTGGTTATAATAAATGGATAACATTCCTTTCCCAGCGTATATCTTCTTCCCAGTTTAAGTGTCTCGTCATCAGAATACAGCATCTCGGCATCAATTCCTTCTGACCTGAAAGCAGATTTCAGAACAACAGCGCCGTCACCCATATAGGGAATATATATCACCCGGCCCTGGCTTTTCTTAAAAACAGCATCCTTTCCTCTAGTTTTTGTTTGGGCCGGTGAAAAATCTTTCTTATTTTTTACATTCATCAGGGAATCTATAAATGCTTCGCATCTGGTTATGACTCCAGCTCCTGCAGAATGCTCGTCTACCTCCAGTTTTAAAAATGGTCTGTCCATCTCCCTCTCAAAATACTGAAGTATGAAAGAATCAGGTCCGCAGCCAAAATTAGTAATATAAACCGGGTAAAGCCTTCTGTCTTTATTAATTATCTTAGCCGCACTCATAATTCTATCCCCGCATTCCCAGTACAGGTTTGGCCATTCTTTTGAAATGTCAATAGAGTCCACAGAAAGGTAATCAAGGGGAATTACCTTAAAGCCAAGTTCCCTTAGTTTTCTGGGAACATCCATACTGATTGCCCTGTCACAACTGTTATATGACCTGCTGGTTACAACAATTGCAATCTCGTCATCTTTCAGGCTGCCAAGCACCTCTTCCCCTCTTTTTTTAACAGATGAGTGAAATTTATTCTGGGCAAGATAAGCCTCCTTTATGGCTTTTTTTATTGACCTTCTATCTTTTCCAAGCTCTTTACCCAATCCGGTCAACTGTTTTTCTTTTATATATTCTCCAAAACTGAAATTAAAAATAGGAGCAAGTATCTTAACTTCTCCTGTATCCAGAGCAGATTTCACAATTGACCAGGTCCCCTGGATATAAGGACAGGGATAACTTCCAGTCCTGTCCCCTTTAATATTTTTTTCTTTGGTAGGCATATCCCTGATAGTTGGCAAGAATAGGTAATCAACTCCAATTTCCAAAAGATTCTGCACATGTCCAAGAGTGGTCTTCATTGGGAAACAGGTTTCAGCTACAGAGCACTGGAGCCCATCGTTGATTATCTTTTTATTGGTCTTATCTGACAGGATAAAATCAAAACCCAGCTCTGAAAAAAATGCATTCCAGAAAGGATAGAATTCATAGGTAAGCATAGAATAGGGCATACCAACTTTTTTTGCTCCTTTATTGTCTTTAGGTTCGTAGGAATTCAAAAGGAAGTTTTCACGTTCAGCAAAATAATCCGGAATATCGGTACTTTTTGAGTCTCCCTTTTCATACTTTTCACATCTGCCGCCATAAAATAATGAAGGCTGCCCTTTAATGGAAATCTTTTTTATCTCACACATGTTCGGGCAACCCTTGCACTCAAAAGAACTATGGGAGTAACTTACTTTAGATATATTTTCAAATCCTCTGAATTTTGTCTTTTGGGGGGAATTTTCAAGCACTTTAATTGCTGCCCCTATTGCTCCGGTTACTTCATGATTTTCGGGTACAATTATTTCTTTGCCCAGATAATTTTCAAAAGCAGCTATAACTGACCTGTTGAATGCAACCGCACCCTGGAAGAAAATCTTTTTACCTATCTTCTTTCTTCCAACCACACGGTTTATATAATTCATGGTAATAGAATAAGCAAGACCGGCCAGGATATCTTCAATGCTGGCGCCTTTCTGATAATGGGAATAAACATTGGTTTCCATAAAAACTGTGCAGCGCTCTCCCAGATTTAACGGACTCTCTGCTTTCAATGCTATATCCCCGAAATCCTCAATTTTTATATCAAACCTTTCAGCCTGTTCTTCCAGAAATGAACCG
>JAHIPJ010000137.1 GCA_018894445.1 Actinomycetota bacterium | reverse complement strand
TTTATATGAATCGAAATCAGTATCAACACTCGGACCCCAGCTTAGATAATTAGCACTTCCCTGATTATAGCCCGTTAGATCGGAGGGAATTGGAACACCCAGATCCCTGGATACTATTATATTTCTAAATACCGGTGCACTTTTAAACCCATCATTTGTCATTGCCCAAATAGCTATTTCATTATTGCCTGATTTTAGCATAATTCCATCTAATTCGAATGTACCCTCTCCATCAGCTACAATTTCACCTACTATTTTATCATTCGCCAGAATAAAAACCTGTGAAGAAGGAAGGTGACTTCCATGAATATACACAGTAGGATTAATTTCAGTAGAATAATAAGTACCTTCTATTTCTTTTAAACTTATGGGATCTTCAAATATACCATACTCTACCTTTTGGGGTACAATTAAAAATAGGTTAAATTCAGTAGGGCTACTTTTACTTCCAGAAGGTTTTACTGACACCAGTTCTATAACATTCTTTCCCTCTACTATTTCTATTCCTTTTAAGGTTTCAAAAACTCCATCATTATCAACAATTATGTCACTTTGTTTTAATATTCCATTTACATAAATTTCTATGGTATTCCCATTATCGGCATAACCTTTAATGAAAATTAACTCCCTATCGCCACTGCTATAAATCTCTTCTCCGGACTTGTGGGATATAACCACTGGTGGACTTACTATTTTATTTTTTAACCCGGTTAACCTGGCATCAATACTGTCATTAGACCCATTAGCATCCTCAGCCTGATTTTCACTACTTCCCTGCAATAAATTACTGCTATCAGAGCGGCAGCCTGTTGCATATGACAGAGCAATTACCAGGCAAAATAATAAGACTAAAATTGTTTTTATCTTTTTTATCATAATCTTAGATAAATACTATACCAAATATCATAAATCATCTACAAAGATCCTTTATTTATTATATAAAAGTTTTTTCAAAAATTATTTTCCACTTATTGTTTTCTTCTGTCAAGTAAATATACTTTTTATACTGTTTTACCTCACCATTTTTATATTTAACTTCAAACTCTGCTACCACTTTACTCATATTATTCTCATATCCCAGATACACAGTTCTTATAACATCTATACTTTCTACATCGGAAAGTATGTTATTAAATTCATCTACGTACTTTCCCCTGCTAATACTATTCCTATCTTTATCGGGCAGTAAATTTGTATAAATAAAATCCGGATCCTTATTGGCAAGAGATTGGAAAAAATCCAGAACAGCTTTTTCTGGTTCAGTTTTGAAAAAATAGGTTACATCAAACTTCCCATCATAACTCCTGCAAGCTGGCAGAGCAATCATAATAATCAAAAATAAAAATAATAACCTGTAAAAACTTCTTTTAACCAACTTTTTAAAAGTAGCACTTATAATTAATACAACAAACACTTATACCTATTATAATATCACGGTTACTGCTTTTGAACACTGTTTTAAGTTAACCTTTATTAAACTTTAAAGATTTCCCTGATAGCGTCCAGAATTTCCACGTTTTTTACTTTTTGAATCTTGAAGCTTTCATCTATTTCCAGTTTATTTTCCAGATCAATACTATTATTTATATCCGGAAAATCCCCTTTATTAAAGCACCCTCTTATAGTCTCAAGAACGCTTTTTGCGGTAGAATTATATTCATAACCACCTTCCAGCAATATTCCAGTTCTACCCTGGCAGTGTTTGTAACTTAGATATGAAATAATATACATTATCTTGTAATATGATTCTTCTACCAGACCAAGAGAAGAAAGGGAATCCGAAAAATGGGAATCATATCCTGCACTTACCAGAATTAGCCCGGGATCAAATCTTTCCATAACCGGTATAATTATGTCTATCATTGCAGTTAAATAATCTGAATCCCTGGTATAGGGCATAAAAGGAAAATTCATGTTAAAGCCTTCTCCCTTGCCCCTTCCGATTTCATTATAATATCCGGTCCCCGGATAGTGAGGGTATTGGTGGAAAGATATATAGAAAATACTACTGTCATCATAAAAGATCTCCTGTGTCCCGTTTCCATGATGAGCATCAAAATCTAATATAGCAATCCTTTCCACTCCAAAATTTTCCTGGGCATATCTGGCAGTCAGGGCTATATTATTAAAAATACAGAATCCACTACCGGCATCCCTAAAAGCATGGTGGCCTGGTGGACGGATAGCAGCAAAAAATTTATCAAACTTAGTTCTCTTGCTAAAAATCAAGTCCAAACCCACAAAACAGCCACCTGCAGCCAGGAGTGCACAGTCATAAGTGTATTTTGTTACTGCTGTGTCTGGGTCCAGATAAGAAAGACCTCCCATTCTTGATAGATTTTTTATCTTCTGGATATAGTTTTTATCATGAACCATCTCAACTTGCCTGTCAGTAGCAGGACGGGGTTTCTTAATGGCTATCTTATCTTTAAATTTCCAGTTATTTAATGCTTCCCTAATAGCAGTAAGCCTATCTGCATTTTCAGGATGATTGGGAGCATTATGGTGTTTTAAATAAAAATCATCATATATTATATACATAAAATATATTATTTTTCTTTATTATCATTTTTTATTCACTTAGATACTCTAAAATGGCTTTAACTATGCTTTCACTTATCTTCATCTGATAACTTGATTTCTTTAACCTTTCTCTTTCCCTATAATTTGAAATAAAAGCAGGTTCTATCAATACCGATGTCATATTTGTTGATTTCAGGATAGCGTAGTTTGCACCATGAACCCTGCAATCTAAAACTTTTAAGTTACTGGTGATTTTATCCTGAATCAGATTCGCAATTTTATATCCAGGAATTGAATGCGACTTAAGGCCTTTAAAATAAAAACAGCTGCAGCCATTTGCATTCTGATCCGCTGAATAATTTAAATCTACACTAATCAACAGATCCGCATCACTCTTATTTGCATATTCAATTCTGTCATACAAAAAAACATTCTGCTTCTTATCATCACTAATGGAAAGTAATGTCCCGATACCGTTTTTAGATAATATATCCCTGCAAAAATTTACTATACTTTTACAAATATATATTTTTTCATTAATATATTTTTTGCTGCTCCTAATATCTTCTATGCTTTCACTATAATCCAGAATAATTTTATTTTCCCGCAGCTCTTTTCTTTTATCCAAATTTCTGATTATGGGAAAATTTGAAGTTTTTTTAGATACTATGATTCTTTTTAAACTTTTCAGATGTTGCAATGTCTCTTCTCCAACTATTCCATCATCAGCAATGTTCATATTTTTCTGGAATTCTATAAGTGCCTTATTGGTTCTTTCACAGAATATACCATTCTCATTATAAGGATAAAAACCAAGTGTTTTTAACCAGAGCTGAAGAGTTCTCACATCGTCGCCTCTGAAAGGAGGATGCTTTAGATATAGCATCCTTTCACCAATTTTATACCCGGCATCGACTAATTCCTGCCAGGTCTCCTGATCTATAACACCTGTTACCAAAAGGTCTCTATCCTGTTGGAATTTTCTGACTGCATTTTCGGTCTCAATACCAAAAATCCCATCAATATCCGTTACTCCAAGATTGTAGCCAAGCAGTTTTAATCTTCTCTGCAGGTCCGTAACCTTTTCCCCCGATGAATTTCTCCTTATTATTTCCATTCTGTTAATATAAGCTCAATTTTTCTAATTCTCTCACTTTTACCCCTGAAAAAGTGGTGCGTTACAAATTCTTACTATATCAGTTCTGTCAGTCATTCCTGAATTTTTTTAAATAAATAAAAAAATTATAGCCCGGCGTGTCTGTTATTCTAAGCTGATAAAAATCTATCAACATATATAGCAGCTATTGCCCCATCTGCAACTGCAGTTATAACCTGCCGGAGAGGCGTATTTCTAACATCACCAACCGCAAATATACCGGGCAGAGAAGTTTCCATTTTAAAATTGGTAATTATAAAATTTTTCTCATCAAGTTCCACTAAATCTTTTACCAGTTCAGAATTAGGTTTCCAACCAATATATTCAAAGACTCCATCAACCTTAAGTTTATATGTTTTATTTTCTTTTTTGTTTCTTATTAAAATTTCCTCCAGTTTATTCTTACCTATAAATTTCTCAACTACAGAGTTCCATAAAAATTCTATTTTTTTATTTTTAAGTACCCTATCCTTTAGAATTTCCACCGCACGAAGTTCATTTCTTCTATGAATTATATATACCTTTTTTGCAAATTTTGTGAGAAAAATTGCCTCATCGATAGCCGTATCCCCACCTCCCACAACAGCAACCTCTCTATCCCTGTATAAAGCTCCGTCGCAGGTTGCACAAAAAGAAATACCCTTGCCAATAAGTCCACTTTCTCCCTCAACATTCAGCCTATCAGGACTGGCTCCTGTAGCCATTATTACTGAATTTGTCCATATTAGCTTTTCATCGCCAGGGCACTTAAAATGATAAGATTTATCTTTTTTCCTGGTGTTAACTGACTCAATAGAGTTTACAGCAAAATATTCCCTTACTTCGATATCAAACCTTTTACAATGCCCCAATAAATTTTGTGCAAGTTCATAACCTGAAATATCATCTTTAAAGCCGGGATAGTTTTCGACAGACGCTGTATTTATTATTTGTCCACCTGCCATTTTTTTTTCTACAATTTCAAAATCAAGCCCTGCTCTTCTGGCATACAATGCCGCACTCAGCCCTCCCGGACCAGCACCAATAATCAGTAGATCAGTTTTTACTTCCTGCATATCGTTTAAGCTCCTGTACTTAAAAATTTTTCAACACGGATAAAAAAAGACGTAAAAAACGTATGCTATATCTACTATTATAAATAATTAGAATTTAAAATAAATGAGTAATTGAAAGCATGCTAAAAAATATCATGATTACAGCAATAAATTACCTGCAGAATATCAATATTGCTAAAGTTTAGTATAGAAGCTGATATTATTATTTCCTAATATCTCTTTGCAGCTTCTTTTATTCTATCCTCAAGTTCTTCTTCTGATTTTATACCTGAAATATCCAGATCTAAATCCATCAGGAGTTTTATCGCGCTTCTAACAATCATAGTGTTTGCTATTTTATGACCACCAGATTTTTTACATTCAATACCTAGATTCTCCAGGAATGACACCATATTTGAAGGCATAGTTATAGGAACCCTAAAATAATCCTGCTTTCTTTCTACCATGTTTTTACCTCTTGCTATAATTGTATTGTAGTTTTACGTATATGAGTATATCTATTAAAAACCAAATTGTCAAATAACCAATTGCTGCGAAAAATCAAGATCCTTGAAATGACGCATATAATTTTGGTATAATTTTTATATGCGTTGTTTTATTTTTGTGGTATTTATATTGGCCATATTTACCTCTGGTTGTGCCCGAGGTATCGCTGAGAATGAGATAATCGTAGCCGGTTCAACCAGTGTGGAGCCTTTTGCCGATAAG
>JAHIPJ010000136.1 GCA_018894445.1 Actinomycetota bacterium | reverse complement strand
TGGTTTACCTTGCATAGCACGATGTTTTATCCACTTTACTTCCCCTATTTTAGGTATGAACACAAACCCTTTGCCTAATCTCCATTTTTGAGGGCAAGTGAAACTGTCGTTTAAAAGATTCTTTTTCTTAAAAGAAGGAAACCCTTTCTCTTTAGTAAAACTATCTTTTAATGCTTTATCAAATTGCCTTGCAGCCATTTGTAATGATTGGGAAAAAGATTCTTTTAAAAATGGGTATTCTTTTTTTAATTTTGGTAAAAATACTGCCAATTCATGATAAAACTTGAATTTACCTGTTTCTTTATAGTAATCGATATTAATTTTCAAAAAGTAATTCCATACAAAACGAGTATTCCCACCTTGTTGTAGCAATTTTTGCTTTTGCTCTTTGGTTGGAACAAGTCTGAACTTAAATCCCTTTTGTACTAACATTTCTTATTTACCTTTTTAATCTTCTATATATTTCTTTATAGTTTCTGCACCCACATTACCAATTGTAGATATAAATTTACCAACCGACCATAGCGAACCACATCTACCATAGAAAGATTTAAGTTTTGGGTATTTTTTAGTGATTTTTCAACATCCCCTTTTTAAAACAGAATATCTAAACTTTTAACAGAAAGTTATATGATATTGACAAAGATATTTACAATGGGGTTTTGATTTATATTCACTCATTATCTTTCAGTTCTTTTAAATTGTACTTCTCCTGAATAGCTCTTCTAATTAAATTTAAATATGTTAAAGCTATTTCTTCTTCAACAGAATAGATTCTTGCCAATCTTTCAAGCTCTTCTTTCCATGCTTTTGGAAGTGCTATGTTTATCTGTGTATTTATGTTTAGTCTCCTTGACTATTTATATATTTACATATATACACATATATTATCATACTATCATATTTATTAAATACCAAGTCTTTTTTTGAAAATCTTTTGCCAATTTATCCCCGTCATAAGCGGACGGGGGTTCTTGGCGGGTTTTTATAACCACAGAGTTATTTTATTTAGAATGCATAAGTTTTAGGTAAATATCTTATTTATACTTGGGAGATCCAAAAAATTCTTATAAATTATGCTATAATGAATCTAAATTTTAAATTAAATAGTTCAACTAAATTAATATGATGAAAAATAAAAGAGAAAAAGTATTAAAAGAAAATCTGGATAGAATAATAATAGACCTTAAGGAGAAATATAATCCTCAAAAAGTTATTCTTTTCGGTTCTTATGCTTCTGGCAAAGTAAGAAACTTTAGTGATCTGGATTTACTTGTAATAAAAGATACTAAGAGTAAGTTCTTTGACAGGTTAAGAGAAGTTACAAAGATTTGCAATTATAATATAGGAGTAGATTTTTTAGTTTATACACCTGAAGAATATGACGAACAATTAGAGAAGAATTTATTTTTTAGAGAAGAAATTGTAACAAAAGGTAAAGTAATTTATGCAAAATGATATTTTTAAAAAGTGGATTTATTTTGCAGAACAAGATTTAAATTTTGCAAAATCTGGTTTAAAAGATAAATTCTATTCGCATGTTTGTTTTCTTTCTCAACAAACAGTTGAAAAGGCTTGTGTAATGCCTGATAGATTTTTTTATGAATTTAGGCCCGAGCTTTTTATAGATAGGTCTACTCTTTTTGGTAAACTCTTTCTTATCTAAAATTATGATAGCGATGTATGCATATCAGAGAAGAAAAAAGGGGAATTCAAACGATGATTCTGTCATAACGTTTGAGTATAATTTCCTCTAATCTTTTTACTCTCTCGGGTTTCATTTCTGAATTTATCATATTCAAGATCTTATCTTTAGCATTGATAATTTTATTAAAAACATTTTGGGCAGCTTTTAAATCAATATTTAAGTATTTAGCAAATGCTTCAAAATCAGACCTCTTTAAATTATTTCGCTTTCCATTTATTGTAAGGGCAGATTCATCCTCATTTGGTATATATATTTTCGATGATACTAAATCATAACAAGGAGCAAGTCTAATTTTGCCATTTTCATTAGTAATAAGTGACCAATTTTTTAGATGCATATCGCCATTTCCTATAATGAAACAAAGAAGAACTCTTTCTAAAAAATTAATCGCCTCAAGGTATATATTATTAACATGTTTTAAAATGACCTTTCCAACTTTTTCCATTGAAGATTCATACTTAGAATCTGAAGGTAATTCCAACAGCTGTGCCATATCTTCTACATGAATTTTATTACCATCAAGAGTTCTATCAAACCTTCTAATTATGTAACAAAGCTTTCCATCTGCCATATAGAAAAGTCCATGGGCTGGAACTTCAATACCAAGCTCTCCTGCAATATTCATACAAAGATTTTCATTTTGTGGTAGTTCAGGATATTCAGCTGGTTCAGGTTTAAGGATATGCGTAGCGCCATGGTCTACAACCTCAATTATCCTGGCACTATGGTTTAATTTTGCAGATGCTTTTATTTGCACTCCTGATATAGACATTTTTCCAGCTTTTTTCCTTACTTCAGCAGGTAAATCATAGGAGTTGATAGTAATTTTGGGTATCCAGGTCACACCAAATAATTTTTTTATACATTCCTGGTGATACTTTTTCTCTATATAGCTTATGACTTTTCGGCAACACATACATTTTTCCATGAAAATCCCTCTTAAAATACTACATATTTTTATCTTCTATTTAATTTGTTTCTTCTTGTTGGGGAAACCAGTTAATGGCACAATACTTACTGCTCCAACGGTATCCCTTCCTACATGCATAAGTAAATTAAACTTATCATTACTATCTATTTTTAGTGCTGAGCTTATTTGACCGAGAAGCCAACCTTCAGGAAGAATCCCATCAAAAAATGGAAAAAGTGTCTGGGATTTGTACCTTTCCTTTGTCATGGGCATACTCAAACTAATAGGTTTAGCCATATCATCATTAAGATAGGAAAGATTATAGCTGAATTCATATCCTTCCTTTGTTTTAATAAGAAGGCCTGCTTTTTTATTTTTATAATAAACTATACCAGCACTTATTTTTTTCTGCATTTGCCGACCTCTTTGTATGTGATTATTCTTTTGGCAGATCAACAGGCCCTAAAACTTTACCAAATAGTCTGAGAACCTTATTTAAAGTATCTGTTCTTAAAGAAATCTTCCCTTGCTCAACATCTCTTATAAATCTGAGTCCTACACCAGCTTTTAGGGCAAGTTCTTTTTGGGTTAATTTTGATTCAGTTCTTGACTTTTTAATAAATTCGCTAATTATATTTTTTTCTTTCACAAAAATAGTATACCCTGCAAGGTATAGATTGTAAAGATTTAAATATATATATACCCCTTAAGATATAAAATAAAACAATTTAGCTGATAATTATACCATATAGGGTATAAAAATAATAAAGCTTTGGGATTCTTAATGCGCCAAAGTGTATTTTATTTGACAGCTATTTTTTATGATTTTATGATATGGAATGAAAATTGCATTTATAATATAATTGGTGAAGGTCTGGTTATATTAATAGAATTGAGGATATAAAGTGGTTGGAAATATGCTTAAGGTCAAAAGCAGAGCACCTGTAAGATTAATAATAATGTCTATTGCACTCTCCCTATTTTTTTTATTAAATAACACATCATGTAATTTGATTAATCCCCAGGTAGAAGGGGATATGGGAAAAGCGGAAGAGGAAGTAGTGGAGGAGGGGGATGGTGAAATTACAGCCAGTGAAAAACTTCCAACCCGGATAACTCTCTGGGATTGCCTTGACCCCAAAGAGAGATTTGCCCTGATGGAGAGCGTGGACAATTTTATGGCTGAGTATGGTCATATTGATATAGAAACAAGACATTTTAGGAACCAGGAGGAGCTGGAAGACCAGTTTGAAGCTGCTAGTCTGGCCGGCGCAGGACCTGAATTACTGCTGCTTGATTTTGATGGTGTACAAAGGCTTGTTCCGGGAAACGTAATAAAAGAAATAGTAGATGAAGCAGATTACTCTTTATTTTTAGAAGGTCTTGTGGAAATTTCTGAATATAACAACAGAAATTACATAATTCCTTTCAGGAGCTTTGATTTTTTAGCCCTTTTTTATAATAAAGACTTGATAGATAAACCTCCTATGGATTTTGAAGAAGTTATTGAATATTGCAAGGAAGTGAATAATTTTAGGGAATTGACTTATGGATTTTTACTCAATGCCAGTGAGCCAGACTGGATAATACCTTTTATAGGAGGATATGAGGATTGGATTGTTGATTATAGTTCCAATTCACTGAATCTGGATACCAAAGCTACTGAAAAGACTATGGAATTCTTAACTTATATGTATAATGAAGAAAAAATTTTACCTTATGATATAGAATATGAAGAGATAAATGAATTATTCAAGAGCGGGAACGCTCATATGATTATCAACAATATCCGGTCTATAAAAGAATATCAGGAAGCTGGATTAAACTTTGGGGTATCAAAAATACCCAGGGCCTGGGAGGGCAATAAATACCCTACGCCTTTAATTTCAGGCCTTGGTTTTATGATAAATGTAAATTGTTACGGCAGTGAATTAGAAGCAGTAAATGAATTCATACAATATATGTTGACTGAAGAGGTACAGATAGGCTGGACTTCAAATACAGATACTTTTCCGGTTTTAAAGAATATTGATAGAGATGAAGTAATTAGAAATGATGACATAGTTTATAATGCCTTTCAGCAGGCGAAGGTGTGCCGGGGGAAACCTCATGAAGAACTTATAAGGGTAATAAGAGATGCTATAAGGGATAACGTTAAAAATGTCATATCCGGGGATATACTGCCTGCGGAAGCAGCATTGAAAATTCAGGAAGATGCCCTCAGATTAAGATCCGGCACTATTTCTGTTGAAGAGGCTGATGGAACGGAATGAATATCTAATATTTAAAGCAGTAAGGATGGATTTAAATTGGACGAGGATAATGGGTTTAAGTCTTTTTTTATAAGAGGCCTTATCATAATAGTGATAGCGATAGTCTTTTTATTTATCGGGGGAGCGCTTACGCTGGGTATTCTGTCTGTAATAAATAAAGTATCTCCACCAGATTTGCTTAAAGGAAGCAGTAAACTTTTACTTGAAGAATTTGATAAAGCAATAAATGAAGTTGTAGAAGGTATTACTCCTTCAGTTGTAAATGTACAAGCCACTATAAAAGTTCAGGATATATTCGGACAGACACAGGAACAAGAGGGAATAGGTTCTGGAGTAATTTATACTGAAGATGGTTATATTATCACTAATAATCATGTAGCTGGTAGCGCCGAAGAGCTTCTTGTGACTTTATATGATGGCAGTGAATATCCGGCAGAACTGGTAGGAGCAGATGAAAAAACTGATGTGGCGGTTATAAAGATAGAGGCAGATAATCTGGAAGCTGCCAGTTTTGCTTCCATGGATGATATAAAAGTGGGAGATATAGTTATTGCTGTAGGAAGCCCTTACGGACTTGATCAGACTGTTACTATGGGAGTAATAAGTGCCAAAGGAAGAGATATTACAATTCCAGTTAATTTGATCCAGACAGACGCAGCCATAAATCCAGGCAACAGCGGCGGCCCGCTGGTAAATTCAAACGGGGAGGTAATAGGAATTAATACTCTAGCAGCACCAGGTACGAGTATTGGGTTTGCTATCCCCAGCGATACGGTAGTCAATATCGCCAAACAGATTATTGAATACGGAAGAGCAATAATTCCTTATATGGGTGTAGAAATGGCTGAAAGTACTACTGATGTAATTGGAGTATATATCAATAGTGTTATTCAGGGATATCCAGCAGAAAAGACTGGAATAAAAGCAGGAGATATAATTGTCGAAATGGATAACATTAAGGTAAGTAATCCATATGAGTTATTTGCTCAGATCCTCAGGCATAGCGTAGGAGACAAAGTAACGGTTAAGATATACAGAAATGGAGAATACTTAACTGTTACACTCAAATTGGTAGAAGCTCCTGCAACTTAAGATATGAAAGGAGCGGAGTGACCCCAGGAAAAGGAGAGTATTGGATAACAATAATAAAAGAAGCAGACCCCGTGAAATAGATGAAAAGGTATTGGTTGCAAAATCAAAAAAGGGAGATAAGGCTGCTTTTGAAGAGCTGGTTAAGCAATTCTCAAAATATGTCTATACTACCGCCTTTTTTATATTAAGAGACACTCATGAAGCAGAAGATGCAAGCCAGGAAGTATTTGTAAAAGTATATCTATCCATAAAGGGTTTTAGAGGACTTTCAAGTTTCAAAACCTGGATAAGGAAACTTACGGTAAATACCTGTATTGACAAACTAAGGCTGCGCTCAAAAATAAAAGATAAAAAAGTTAGCCTGGACAAGATAACCGAGGAGCATGAAGTAGTCTTTGCTAAATTCAGCCAGAGCCTTGAAATAGGTTTTTTTAATAAAGAGACGGTAAAAGAAGTATTAAAAATTATAGTAAACCTCGATGAAAGTTACCGGATTCCAATAATTTTAAGGGACCTGCAGGATTACAGCTATAGAGAAATTTCAGAACTCACAGGTAAACCTATTGGAACAGTTAAGACAAATATACACCGGGCGAGGAAGATGATAAAAGAAAAATTGAAAATGCATAGATGATAAAATTATGAGTTGAAACAAAAAAAATTAATTTTAATCTAATATACCGGGACTTAAAATCTTATAGAAATTATTTATTATGAATAATATAAATAGATATTTAAAAATTGCAAAAGATGCTGTTATAGAGCCTTCTAAAGATATAGATAAAAAAATAATAGATAGAATATCCAATATTGGCAAGTCAGATGAAAAACTACTGGATGAAAAATTTATAGATTATTTTAAAAAAAACAATTCAAGGTTATATCTAACTATTGAAAAAATTAAAAATAATCCAGGAACTTTTATGGCTGCGGTAATAGCTGTATTTTTTATTATTGTTTTTATTGCTTTTATGATTAAAATATTTTCAGGTGAGGAAAAAACTGGTGGAAAAAACAATAGGTTATCTTCTTCTAAAGATGATACTCAACAAGATTAACGCCAGTATGATTATCCAGAACCAGGGATTGGTAAGTAAATTCCTTAAAGGTTCATATCCTAAATTACCAAAAACCCTCATAAGTAAATCTTCCAGCCAGGTATATATAGTTTCAAATAATGAGCGCATATTTTCCGGTGTAAAGAAATTTTTTATTGCTTCCATAATTTATAAATTCTATCGTTTATTTGTTATTTTGTAAATGAGAAGAAAAGCCTATTTTTTAACATCAATTATTTTAACCGCACTTGTTTTTGTTTTTACAGCTGGGTGCTGCTCCATTCTGGAAAGTATAACCGGTGGAAGACTACATGAGGATAGTGGGCAAAATAATATAAATGGCAGGTTCCAGGACACTGAAAATATAGAAGGCGAAAAACCGGTAAACACCTTACCTGTAGCAGTTATGGAGGTATATCAGCAAAGTTCCAGCAGAAATTATTTTACGGTTGGAAATCCAGTGTATTTCTCTGCTGCAGGTTCGACTGATGCCGATGGTGATGCTTTAAGTTTCCAGTGGCAGATAAGAGGTGTGGAGATATCGTTTATGCAGGAATTAACCGGGAAAGAAATCCCCTATATTTTTGACAGTACCGGAGAATATGAAATAACCCTTATAGTTGATGATGGAACTGATACTGTCAAAGTTTCAAAAAAGATTTACCTGGCAGAACTAAATGGAAATATACTAATTACGAAAGCTCATGAGATGACAGTTGGTATTGAATATATTATTACGAATAATGGACCGGGAGACATAAAAGACCTTATATGCCTGTTTGAAATTCCTCAAACCTACCGGCCTTTTCAGATTATAAAAAGCAGTAAATCCGATTACAGCGAAACTGATGAGATATATAGTGATGACTATAATTTAATTGCTAAATTTTCTCTGGGTAATCTTTCAGCAGGAGAATCAGCTAATGCATATATTAGTTGCGATGCTGTGCTATATGAATATGGGTATGCAGATATAGGAGATGGGCCAGGATCGTATGATCTGGGGGATAGAGATTTATCACTTTATACCAGTGGTGAATATTATATAAATAGCTACTCCCAGATAATCAAATCCACAGTAAAATCTATTGTCGGGGAAGAAAAAGCCCCCAGGATAGTTGCTGAGAAACTATATAATTTTGTAGCGGACAGGATGGTATATGATGAGGAAAAGTTAGGCAAGAAAACATCCAGTTACTCTTACGCTTCAGATATCCTGCAAGAGAGAAAAGGGGTTTGTACTGATTATTCCATTTTATACGCAGCTTTATGCAGGGCTGCCGGAATTCCTGCTAAATTAGTACAGGGAGTGCCAGCATTCAGCATATTAAAAGAAGGTGGCAAGCTACCATATGGTCACGCCTGGGTAGAAATAAAGCTCCCAGGATATGGGTGGATCCCTATAGATATAACTGCAGAAAGCGGGTTTATGGCTTATAATTATTATCTTAATATGGAAACCTATAAAGGCTCTGGAGTATTTTATGAAAGTCTTTCCATTGATGGTGAAAATTTCTATCCAAATGGGTTTTATTATTCCTGGGAGGGAAATACTGAACCAGATGTAGAAAGAGAAGTAATCTATAGTGTAAGCGGCCTGGACTTAAAAGAGATTAGTATAATATCTGAAAAAGATTTCTTAGAGAAAGTCAATTATATACTTTCTGAATATGAAGCTGCCATAAATCACGTTAATTCGGTACATCCTGAAAACTGGATATTTGATGATCCCCAGGAAATTGCCGTGGAAGAAACTCTTTTAACCAGGCTAATAGAACTCTCTCAAGAATTAGAGAGTATTAGTTATTCAGAAAGCAACTCTGCAGATAGTGACAATCTGGTAGCGATATCCCGCAGGATTAATCTTCATAAAGAAGAGCAGTTAAAATGTATGAAAAACGGCGATTATGATTGTAATATGAATCAATATAATATGTTTATTGATTCTATGGAAGCTTTGTTTGATTATTATAATAATATGGTGCTAAGATTTAACCAAAAATACTAAAGGATAAGATAGTATAAGATGTTATATCAAAAAATACTTATTGGATTCGGTTCAGTTGTAGCAGTAATTATTATTATATATTTGTTTTCAGCTATTTATGAATTTCTGACTCAGTCATACCATGTATATTATCCAAAAAAAGAAATTACGGCTACTCCTTTTGATATAAGGTTGTATTTTGAAGAAATCATTTTCAGTTCTTCTGATGGGATAAACCTTTCTGGCTGGTTTGTGCCGGCAAGAAACCATAAAGGGGTGATGCTGTTCTTACATGGAAACGGAGGGAACATTTCGACCAGGCTTACCTTTATAGATTATTTCAATAGAAAACTGGGGCTGTCTGTTTTTATAATTGATTACCGCGGATATGGTAAGAGCGAAGGCAGGCCGACTGAGAAGGGAACCTATCTGGATGCCAGGGCAGCCTGGGAATATTTAACAGGTTCTAAGAAAATAAGACCTCAGGATATCATAATTTTTGGGCGGTCTCTGGGCGGCCCTATTGCAGCCTGGCTGGCTAAAGAGGTAAAGGCGAGGGCATTGATTTTAGACTCTACTTTTACTTCAATCAAGGATATCGCAGCTGAGATGCACCCCTATCTGCCGGTAAGAAAATTCTTCAAATTTGACTATTCTACTATTGATTATTTAAAAGGTGCAAGCATTCCGGTATTGATTATCCACAGCAGCGAAGATGATGATATTCCATTTTCACATGCAATAAAGCTGTATAATGCCGCAAATGAGCCCAGGCAATTCCTTAAGATAAGGGGCAAACATAATGACAATTACATAAAGTTAGAAGAAATCTACATAGAGGGCATAAAATCTTTTATCTCCAGATACTAAAAGGATTATGAAATTTCATTTGATAAGTCTTTTTTATCGAGCAGCTTGCGGGCTTTTTGAATATCCTTCCGATTGGTCAAAAGTTTTACTCCTCTTATACTCTGCAAGGAGGGGTAACTCTGGCCGGCATCATCTGAAAATATCTCGGCTTTTATACCAAAACTTTCCAGGTAACTTTTAGCAATCTCTGCATCTATTCTGGAATTAAAAGTTTTAACTGTGAGAAATTTATCCATTTTATGCCTTTAATTTATATTAAATAAAATTTTAATACTTAACCGGTTTTAAGGTAGATTAAAAGAAATAAAATTATAGCACATCAATTGTACTTATAATACTACGCCTACAACTTTTATTTGAAGAATTAACATCTATGATATAAACTAGTTTTAAAGCTCTGGTGATCACAAACTTTAACTGTTGCCAAAAATTTATTTTAACTTATTGGTTATATAAAATACGAAAGTTTTTATGATAAAAAAATCACTTCTTTTAAAAATTTATGAAGCAGCCAGTATGCAGAGATGGAATGACCAAATCCGCACAATTGAGCTTACGGAACTGGATAAGCAGGCCCATAAGATGATTGTTGCTTATATTCTGGGAAGATGTGAAGAGGATATAAATGCTGGGAAAGTTAACTGGCTTGAAATAATAGAATGTGGATTATTCGAGTTTTTAAAAAGAATTATTCTAACTGACCTGAAACCTCCCTTGATTTACAGGATAAAAGAAGATAAAAAACAGTATGAAAAGCTGAACTGCTGGGTTTTTGAGAGGATCAGTCCTTTCGCAAAGCAGATAGGGAAAAGCTTTAATTTACGTCTTAAAAATTATCTACTGGAGGAGGAAGAAACTCTTGAAAAAAAGATTGTAAATGGGGCACATTTCTATGTAACGAAGTGGGAGTTTGATATTATTAAATCAGCAAATCCCAGAGTTTATTTAATTGAAGAGATTGTTGAAAGCATTTCCCAGGAGCAGAGAAAATATCACGATTTGAAGTGTATGAAGGTTTTTATGGAAAAAAGAAACTTATTGGATTTTGCCGATATATGTGGACAGCTTCGGTTCCAGCAGAGATGGAGTCATCTTTACCGGATTCCAAAAACTTCCGTATTGGGGCATATGTTAATTGTTGCTATATTTTCATTCCTGTTCTCTTATGTAACAAGATTGGACAGGAAAAATTGTATAAATAATTACTTTACAGGACTCTTTCATGACCTTCCGGAAGTTTTAACCAGGGATATAATTAATCCTGTAAAAAAATCAGTGAAAGGACTTGATGAGCTTATAAAGGATTATGAAGTTGAGGAGATGGAGAAAAAAATATATAAATTAATTCCTGAGGGCTGGCAAAATGACATAAGGATGTTTACGGAAGATGAATTTTCTGATACCAGCCAGAGAAATGGAGAACTGGTTAAGGCATCCGATGATCTGGCTGCATTTATAGAAGCATATCTTGCTTTAAAAAATGGGATAAAAAATGAGGACCTGATTTATGCTAAAAATAAATTAAACCATAAGTATAAATCTAGAACTATCGCAGGTATAAACTTCGGAAAAATATTTGCTGACTTTGATTGAGTAGATTAATTTCATGGATAGAAAAATTATCATATCAAAATCAAAATATCTGGCAGGGCTGCAGTGCCTGAAATATTTATGGTACCAGGTCAATGCCTCCGAAGAGATTCCGGAACCGGGTTTTACGGCACGATTTATTTTTAAACAGGGATTACTGGTAGGTGAATATGCAAAGAAGTTTTACTCTGAGGGAATTGACCTTGGAAAGATAGGTGATTTAAAAGAACAACTGGTAAAAACTTCCGAACTCTTGTCCGAAAGAAAACCTCTGTTCGAAGCCAGCTGTAGTTTTGGAAATGTTTACAGCAGAGCTGATATACTGGTGCCGGCAGATACAGACAGATGGGATATTATTGAAGTTAAGAGCTCCACCCAGCTTAAAGAGGAGCATATCCACGATGTTTCATTTCAGAAATACTGCTTTGATAAAGCCGGAGTTAAAATAAGGAAATGTTATCTTGCCAATATTAATAATCAGTATATAAGAAAGGGAGATATTAATCCCGGGGAGTTATTTAAAAAGGCCGATATTACAGCAGAAGTGGAAGAAACTTTCAAGGAAATAGAAGGTAGAGTTGAAGAGATGCTGCTGTTTGCAGCCAGAAAAAGCTCTCCGGAAATTTTTATCGGAAAGCAATGTAACGAGCCCTACATTTGTCCGCTTAAAGATAAGTGCTGGGAATTTTTACCGGATAATCATGTTTTTAATCTATATGGAAGTAAAGACAAAGCTGCTGAGCTTTACAGTAAAGGAATTCTTTCCATAAAGGATATTCCTGACGGATATAATTTAAATTTTAAACAAAAAATACAGCTTGAATGTGCAAAAGCAGACAAGCCCAAAATAGATAAAGGTGAGATATTAAAATTTATAAACAGGCTGGAATACCCCCTGTATTTTTTTGATTTTGAGACATTTTCAACTGCTATTCCATTATACACCGGAGTTAAGCCTTATCAGAGAATACCTTTCCAGTATTCAATACATATACTGGATTCTATTGAAGGACAGCCAAAACACCATGATTTTCTGGCTGAAGGAGCTGAAGATCCAAGAGAAGAACTTCTGTTAAACTTAAGAAAGCAGATAGGTGAAACAGGAAGTATAATTGTTTATTATGAATCATTTGAAAAGGGAGTCCTAAAAGAACTGGCTGAAACTTTTCCTGACTATAGTCAGTGGATTAGTTCGATTCTTATCAGGATAGTTGACCTCTATAAGCCTTTTGGTAATTTTCATTATTACCATTCTTCCCAGAAGGGGAGTGCTTCGGTAAAAAATGTTCTTCCGGCAATTACCGATTTAAGTTATGAGGGAATGGAGATAGCTGATGGTATGGCAGCGAGTGTATATTTTCTATATATCTGCGGGAATTATAATACTGGTGAAAGCTGCCCTGCAAAGGAAGAAGTTGAAAAAGTAAGGAAATCACTTATAAAATACTGCGGAATGGATACCGGAGGGATGATACATATACTAAGGGCGCTGGTGAAAGAAGTTGTGTAATCTCATTTTCCTTATTATTCATACCCATACAGTATTACCCTCTCTCTTATTGATCTGCGATAGATAATAATACTGGTATTTGTAGTATAAATTTAAGAGTGAGAAAGTTATAATAAAAAGTATGAAAAGTAAGATAGATATCTCTCTTCTGCTTATCTCTTTTTCACTTTTTCTCTATCAGGTATGCCTGCTCCGGATTTTTTCAATAGCAGATTATTACCACTTTGCCTTTATGATCGTAAGCATATCTCTTCTGGGATTTGGTATAAGCGGAAGTTTTCTGTATTTCTTTATTGGTAAAATAAAGAATCCTGATCTGATACTCCTCATCTTTTCTTTTGGATTTTCTGTGTCCATAATAACAAGTTTTTTAGCAAGCAACTTTATTCCCTTTGATTCTTTTAAGATTGCCTGGGAAATGAAACAGATTTTTTATCTGGCTGTATATTATATTTTTTTGGTACTCCCTTTTTTCTTTGGGGGCTCTTTTATAGGATATGCATTTTACAGGCAGGAAAAGCCTGGACTTACCTATTTTTATAACCTGATTGGTTCCGCAGCAGGAGCAATTATAGCCATTTTTATAATGCAGCTTATGGGAAAAGATGGGGCAATTTATATTTCAACAGCTGTAGGTCTTATTGCAACGGTTGTACTGATAAATAAGAAATATCTAAAAACCTTTACATCTTTAATATTTATCTTTGTAGTTTTAATCACATCTGTCATTGTTTTTCAGCCCCAGATTATGGAAATAAGGATGTCGCCATATAAAAGCCTGCCCACATACTTGAGGTTTCCTGACTCTAAAGTAATTTACAGCAAAGAGAGTTCTTATGCCCGGCTGGATATAATAGAAAGTCCCAGTATAAAATCTGCGCCGGGGATCAGTTTGCAGTATCAAAAAGTCCCTCCTCCACAGATTGGAATTACCATTGATGGGGACAATCTCTCTGCAGTAACCAGAATTGAAAATAATGTGACTGAACTTGAGTTTATGGAATTTTTGCCCATCTCTATTTTTTTTACTGTAAAACCCGAACCAGAGAAGGTTCTGGTGGTAGAACCGGAAGGAGGAATGGATGTTGCCGGGGCTTTATATTTTGATGGAAAAAATATATATGTGTCACAGAATAGCAGCTTGATAGTAGATGTGCTTAAGGACAATTTTTCCGGGTATAGTGGAAATATATATAATAATAAAAGAGTTAAAGTTTGTGAGGTTTCAAGTAGAAACTTTTCAAAAACAACTGACAAGAAGTTTGATTTAATCATAATAAGTTTATCGGACAGTTTTCATCCGATCTCTGCAGGAGCTTATAGCTTAAATGAAAACTACCTCTATACTGTTGAATCTATTTCAG
>JAHIPJ010000010.1 GCA_018894445.1 Actinomycetota bacterium | reverse complement strand
ATTCTAAGACCAGAGTTTGCTCATCTAATTGAAGCAACCTGGGCTCTTATCGCCCATGAAAAACTGGCGAATTATGATGAAAAATATGCTTTGTTTAATCATAAAAATCCGTTAAAAGGTAAATCACTTAAAGAGCGGATTGTGATATATAGCGAAATTGGCAGAAAAATAGATAGTCGACATCCTGAACTTGTTTACCAAAAAATAAATTTTTAAATAATATTTTGATATTATTTCTCGGAGGAGAAAGATGAAAAATATCTATATAGAAACAATTGCCCCGCTTTTACGCGGGCTAACCTTTGATGGTGAAAAAGGAAATATTAGTATATTTGAAGATGATTCAAAGAAAGTGGGTGTTGTTATTGATTCTGGGAACCGTAATTTCATCCTATCTCGAAAGATTACTTTTAATAAAATTAGATCAGAAGAGATCTTACCCCTTTATTTGAAAGGAGTAAAAAACCAAAATTTACTCAATAAGGAACAACTCGTAGAAAAAATAATTTCTTATACAATTGATAAGTTTAAAGATTATATTAAGAAGTATAAACAAAAACCAAAAATTGTCATTCTTGAAAATATTGGCATCTTTTACTTAGGAGAATCTTATAATGATGTGATAAACGTAAAAAATAATTTTGAAAATATCTTAAAAAATATAAAAGTTAAATCTGAATCCTCCGAACTTCAAGATTATATAGAGAAAAAAAATTCAAAGGTAATAACAGATAATAGTTGCAATCGAAGTTCGGAAGAGTGTCGTAATGAGGGAAAATTATATAGGAATAATATAGTAAAAAATAAAATAGCAGTAGTAACCGGAGGTGCTCAGGGTTTTGGAGAGAGAATAGCGAGAGAGTTGACAAAATCAGAATGCTTAGTATTTATTGCCGATATTAATGTTAAAGGGGCTAACCAGCTGGCGGAGGAGCTAAATATTAAATATAAAAGAACAACAGCTTTGGCAATAAAAGTAGATGTGACGAATGAAGATTCTGTTAAAAAAATGATATATGAGATTATTAAAAGAGCTGGTGGTATTGATATTTTTATAAGTAATGCAGGGGTATTAAAGGCAGGCAGCGTAAAGGAAATGGATTTTGCTACCTTTAATTTTGTAACTAATGTAAACTATATAGGCTACTTTCTTTGCACAAAACATACCTCCAAAGTTATGGCACTTCAAAATATACCCAGTGGAAAATATTTTACCGATATTATTCAAATTAACTCGAAATCTGGACTTAAAGGTTCCAGCAAAAACAGTGCTTACGCAGGAAGCAAGTTTGGAAGCTTAGGCCTTACTCAGAGTTTTGCTTTAGAACTTGTTGATGACAACATCAAAGTAAATTCCATTTGTCCGGGAAACTTTTTTGAAGGTCCTCTATGGGCTGATCCAGAAAATGGTCTTTTCGTCCAATATCTTCGAACTGGGAAAGTTCCGGATGCAAAGACTATTGAAGATGTGAAAAAATTCTATGAGTCAAAGGTTCCAATGAAGAGAGGCTGTACCGGTGAAGATGTGGTAAAAGCCATTTATTATATAATTGACCAAAAATACGAAACAGGTCAGGCTATTCCGGTAACTGGCGGTCAGGTAATGCTGAAATAAATTATTTTTAGTATGGGAAGCGATGATAATGAAGACTAAAGCAGTAAGATTATATGGAAAAAATGATTTGAGACTGGAAGAGTTTGAATTACCAGCGATTAAAGATGACGAAATTCTTGCTCATATTATTTCTGATAGTCTCTGTATGTCTTCTTATAAAGCAGCAACGCAAGGAAGTGAGCATAAAAGAGTACCTGATAACATATCTGAAAATCCAGTTATAATTGGACACGAATTTAGTGGTGAAATTGTAGAGGTTGGTAAAAAATGGCAGTATAAATTTAATCCAGGCCAGAAGTTTGCTATTCAGCCTGCTCTAAATTATAAGGGGAGTCTTAATGCTCCCGGTTATTCTTTTCCTTATATAGGTGGTGATGCCACTTATATTATTATTCCTAATGAAGTGATGGAAATGGATTGTTTATTAAAGTATCAAGGAGAAGCTTTTTATGGAGGGTCCCTGGCGGAACCAATGTCTTGCATAATAGGAGCTTTTCATGCCACCTATCATACAATTCCGGGAAAGTATGTTCATAATATGGGAATAGTAGAAGGTGGAAATATGGCTATTCTGGCTGGAGCAGGGCCAATGGGTCTTGGGGCGATAGATTATGCTATACACCGTGACAAAAAACCTAAGTTGTTAGTTGTTACTGATATTGATGAGTTTAGATTAAAGAGGGCATCCTCAATACACACTGTAGAAGAAGCTAAAAAGAGAGGAGTTGAATTGAAATATATAAATACCAAAGATATAGAAAATCCAGGAGAATATCTCATTTCAATAACTAATAGAAAGGGATATAATGATGTATTTGTTTTTGCTCCCGTAAGAGCAGTTGTAGAGCAGGGAGATAAAATTTTAGCGAAAGATGGTTGTTTGAATTTCTTTGCAGGACCCACCAATCCAGACTTTTCAGCTTTGTTTAATTTCTACCATGTTCATTATCTTTCGACTCACCTGGTAGGAACCAGTGGAGGAAATACTGATGATATGATTAAATCACTACAAATGATGGAAAAAGGTCTTATAAATCCAGCTGCCATGATTACTCATATCGGTGGATTAAACAGTGTAGTAAATACTACTTTAAATCTTCCTAAAATACCAGGTAGTAAAAAACTGATCTATACTAATATTGAAATGGAACTTACTGCAATTTCCGATTTTAAGAAAAAAAGAAAGGCTGACCCTCTATTTACTCAATTGGCGAAGATAGTAGAAAAGAATAATGGTTTGTGGTCGATAGGAGCTGAAAAATACTTACTTAAAAATGCAAAATCAATATAATTAAAAGTTTTATTATGTTGTAGTATTTATAAACAATATTGTGACAAAATTAACTTTTTTTAAAATATTTTTTAAAAAAAGAGGATTTTTTTTATATATGTAGTATAATAAAATAAAATAAATATAAAAAAGGATTTTAAAAATTTTAAAAATAACTAAGATAAAAATAAAATATTCTAATAGATTTTTAAAGCGTTTTTAATTAACAATATTATCAATATAACTAATAATTCTAAAAATTAGGAGGCAAAGAAATGGAGGTAAAAGTAAAATATCCAACACCAGAGAATTTCACCAAGTTTGGTACTATAGTAGTTCCCTCATTTAAAGAATCTCCTGCCACCTTTTCAGAAAATCATAATTACTGGCATAATGTAGCTGATATTTCACAGTTAGGGGAAGAGGGTACTGTAGGATTTTTAGAAATCAAAAGGAAGGAAAGAGAATTTGTACTGGATAAGATCGAGAGACATAAATATGCATTGGAGGCCTTTATTCCAACATCAGGAGTTGGTATTTTCTGTTTAGCTCCAGCAACTCCCGATAAAAATGTTCCAGATATTAGTTCTATTGAGGCTTTTTGGATAGATGGTACTGCTTCCTTTTTCTTAGCTCCAGGAGTATGGCATTGGCTTCCTTTCACTCTTACTCCTGAGATGAAATTTATCCTTCTTTTAAAAAAATCTACTGTTGAGAAAGATTTGGAGATTGTAGATCTTCCAGAAAAAGTAAAAATTGTTCTAACAAAATAATTTTAGGAGGCAAGAATGGAAGTTTTAAGATTAGAAAATGTCTATAAAAACTATGGAAAAAACGAAGCTATTAAAAATTTAAACTTTTCCTGTGAAGAAGAAGAATTATTCGTTATCCTTGGTCCTTCAGGAGCAGGGAAAACCACCACGCTAAAGATGATCAGCGGATTAGAAGAAATTACAAAGGGGAAAATATTTCTCAAAAACAAGTTAGTAAATAATCTGGAACCCAAAGATAGAAATGTGTCTATGGTCTTTGAAGATTATGCACTTTACCCACATTTAACTGTTTATAAAAATATTAGTTCACCATTAGAGGCTATACATCTGTCCAAAGATGAAATTGACAAAAAAGTAAGAGAGATTGCTCGTCTTTTGCAAATTGAAGAACTCCTTTCCAGACTTCCTTCTATGATCAGTGGAGGTCAGAAGCAGAGGACAGTTTTAGCCAGATCATTGGTAAAAAGAGCAAATGAATATTTAATGGATGAACCAATAGCTCATTTAGATGCAAAATTAAGGTATCAAATGCGAGGAGAATTAAAGAGGCTCCAACAAATACATAAAATGAACATACTGTACGTAACTCACGATTTTAGAGAAGCACTTTCTTTGGGTGATAAAGTTCTTATTCTAAATAAGGGAGTTACTCAACAGATTGGCACTCCGAAAGAAATTTTCAATAAACCAGCGAATACCTTTGTGGCAAATTTAGTTGGAGACCCTCCGATGAATCTAGTTGAAGGAAATTTAAAAGCGAAAGACGGACAATATTTTTTCCAGGTAGGCAATGTATTTATACCTTTATCGAATTCTTTGGCTGATGAACTTTTATCTAAAATTAATCAAGAGAAAATTATTTTTGGAATAAGACCTTTTGATTTACATTGTTATTTAAAACAAAAGGAAAACGCGAAAATTCTCAACATAGAAGTGTATATGGATGAAATTATAGGGCATTATAATATAATTTCAATTAAGCTTGACGATACTATTGTTAAAATCAGAGAAGATAAATCCTTTAAAGTATCTATGGGAGATAAGATATCTATAGATTTTGAAGAGGAGAAACTTGATTTCTTTGATGCTATTTCGGGAAATAGAATTTTCTAGGAGGCAAAGTTGTGGAAAAATTAGAACTAAAAAGTGTCTACAAAGATTACGTACAGGGAAGCGTAAAGGCGGTTATAGATTTAAGCTTATCTCAAAAAGAAGGTGAGCTTTTAGCAATATTAGGCCCTTCGGGTTGTGGTAAATCGTCCACTCTTAGGATGATTGCCGGCATAGAGGATATAACTAAAGGAGAAATTTATCTTGATGGAGAAATTATAAATTGGTTATCTGCAAAAGAAAGAAATATTGCTTTAGCTTTTGAAACTTATGCTTTATATCCTCATCTTAGTCTTTTTGAAAATATCGCTTTTCCTCTTCGCATCAGAGGTTTGAAAGATAAAGAAGTTAGAAAAGAAGTTAAGAGAATAGCCGATATGGTTGATCTTACACCTGCTTTAGATAAGCTTCCGTCTGAAGTAAGTGGAGGACATCAACAGCGGACATCTTTAGCCCGTGCATTAATACGACCCGCCTCTCTTTACCTTTTAGATGAACCACTTTCTCATTTAGATACCCAACAAAGAACGGAATTTAGAGTACAGATAAAAAGAATCCAAAAAACTCAGAACCTTACTATGCTTTTTGTAACTCATGACCAACTGGAGGCCTTAGCTTTAGCTGACAAAATAGCTATTTTAAATTTAGGAGTTTTGCAACAAATTGGAACACCGGAAGAAGTATATGAGTACCCTGAGAATCTTTTTGTGGCAGATTTTGTTGGTGAACCACCAATGAATTTTATAAAAGTTGATTTAGTCAAAGAAGAGGAAGAGTATGTGGCTAAATTGTATAATCAGAAGGTGAAAATTCCTGAAAGCTATAAAAATTCAATAGGTAAATTTTACAAAGGAAATGGAACAGAAATAATACTAGGAATCAGACCAATTTATATTTATATTTCTGAATCTGCAGAAGATCAATTTATTAGTGGTGAAGTATATGTCTTCGAAGATATTGGTGAATCTGGTATATTAACTGTACAAATTGGAGAAAATTTAATTAAAATAGAACTAGATCCTGGTTATTCTTTTAAATTAGGGGAAAAAATTAATATTACCTTTAATTTAGAAAAAATTCTTTTATTTGATCCTACTACCGGAGAAAGAATTAAACCGAAGTTACCTAAATCCACAAAGTAAAAAGTAAAAGGAGGTGATAAAGTTTTTAATTTTTTTTAAAAAAGTCTAACTATTTTTTAAGGAGGTTTAATAATGAGAAAGGTATATTTGTTAATATTAATTACTTCATTGTTGCTAATTTTTTCTTGCTCTATGTTGGTTCAAGGACAAACAAAATTTAATGATGTAACAATTACTGCTTTTTGTGATGCAGGTCACAATGCCCTTCCCTTTGAATGGTATGCTGATGAATTTAAAAAGGCAGGAATTAATGTAAAATTAGTTACTGCGCCTTTTGGCAATGTCTATGAAAAGCTAAAAAGCGAGTTTGTTGCCGGTACAGGAGCTTATGATGTAATCGTATTCTTTCCTCTATATTTGGGTGAGTTTGCGGGGATGGGTTATCTTAAACCTTTAGATGAATATGCGGAAAAATATGATCCTCATCTTGATGATATTGCAGCAGGTTTCTTGAAACTGTATGACTACTATGCTGGTAAACTATATACTCTTCCTTATGATGGTGATGTCTTAAGTCTCTATTTCCGTAAAGATTTATTCAATGATGCTACAGAAAAAAGCAATTTCAAAAAAACATATAACAAAGAGCTTGTTCCTCCAGTGACCTGGGATGAATTGTTAGATGTAGCAAAATTTTTCACCAGAAAGAGTGGGGAAACATTAGCTGGACAGAAATTAGTTTCAGATTTTTACGGTTATTCCTTCTTAGCCCAGAGAGGTAGTTTTGCCTTTGCCTGGTGGTTAGCAGAATTTGCCAGCCGAGGAGGGACATATTTTGATAAAGATATGAATCCAATGATAAATTCTGAAGGAGGAGTTACTGCTCTTCAAAGACTAATAGATGTCCTTCCTTATTGTCCACCAGATGTTTTTGCTTATGGGTATGATGAATTAAAGGATGCTTTAGTATTAGGAAGAACAGCAATGTGCTTACAATGGCCCTGTATCTGGAAGAAAGGTAATGATCCTGCTCAATCAAAAATCGTAGGCAATGTTGGTGTCACCCATGTTCCAGGAGTTATGAAAGATGGAAAATTAGTATATCGTGCCCCTATGCCTTGCGGAAGGATTTTAGCTGTCGCAAATGCAAGTAAGAATCCAGAAGCAGCATTCTATGTTGCTAAGCTTCTTTCTGATGATTTTTCCTTAGCTAATGTTTCTACTACAGAAACTGGTCTTGATCCATACAGAAAGTCTCACTTCAACAATCCTAAAGCTTTTTCAGGATTTGCACCCGAAAAAGAGGCAGCAGAGTATTTGGCAGCTATTGATAACAATCTAACTTATGGTTTCCCTGACTTAAATCTTCCTGGTTCTGCGGAATATATTGATATATTAGAACTTCATCTGGGGAAGGCTTATACAAAAGAGTTATCACCAAAAGAAGCTCTCGATGCTGTAGCTAAAGAATGGGATAGTATAACTGATAGGTTAGGAAGAGCTAATCAGACAAGAATTTATGGAGAACTTCTACAGAGCTGGAAAGAGGTTGGGTTAATTGATTAGGAATTAAAACTTGAATTGTTTTATATTCTAAGGGGAGCGGGATTATTCTCGCTCCCCTATTCACCTATTAAATTTAAAGTGAGAAAGAGGGATTAAGATGAAAGAAATATCAACAAATGTTTTAATAGGCAAAAATAAATTCGCCAAATTAATAACTTTTCCTTCAGTTTTTATTCTTATTATTACCGTAGTAGGTCCTTTTGCTTTTTTGCTCTATGCAAGTTTCTTTGATTGGAATCTTACAGTTCCTGCTCCTCCGAGATTTGCCTGGTTCTATAATTTCGGATTAGTTTTTAAAGACTTAAGATTTTGGAATGCTTTTAAAAATACTTCAGTATTGATGATAGCAGGAATAATTACCCAATCTATTTTGGGTTTAATCATTGCCTTTCTTCTTAACAGGAATTTTAGACTAAAAAAGCTTGCAATTACTATTATAGCTTTGCCAATAATGGTTACTCCAGTAGTTTTGGGATTTAATTGGAGAATTATATATCATGAACATTTTGGCCCTTTAAATTACATAATTCGGCTTTTAGGAGGAGCGGGGTCATCTTGGATTGCTGACCCCAAATTAGCTCTATTTTCAATTTTTTTAGTTGATACCTGGCAATGGACTCCCTTTGTCACTCTAATTCTGCTTGCGGGACTGCAATCTATACCTCGCCAGGTGTATGAAGCTGCTGATGTAGATGGTGCTACAGGCTGGCAAACTTTCAGACGGGTTACTTTACCTCTTCTTCGTCCTATGTTCGTTTTAGTGGTACTTTTTAGAACTATTTGGATTTTTAAAATATTTGACCCTGTTTACATTCTTACCGGAGGAGGACCAGGTATTGCTACAGAAACACTTAGTTTATATACTTATGTGAGTTGGGTTAAATATTGGAGGGTTGGTTATACCTCTGCCTTAGGTATAGTTCAATTAATAATAATGACTATTATAGCTATGATCTTTGTGAGAAAAATTATGAGAAGGAGGAGAGCTTAAAATGAATAGAAATGATAAAAAATACCAAGAGTTTAGGAAAAAAGAAAGAAAAAGAAAGATAAATAATTTGCTTCAAAATTTATTACTTACCTTTTTTGTTGTTCTTTTTGCCTTTCCCATCTACTGGATTTTTATTGGGGCTTTTAAACAAAAAGGAGAATTCTTTCATTATCCTCCTATTTTTTTAGCTAATCAATTTAAATTTGATAACTTCACACGTGCTCTTACCTTAGGAGGCTCTAAAGGAGTAACAGATAGCCTGATTGTGGCTTGTATAGGCACTCTATTAGTAATAATCCTTGCTCTTTTTACTGGCTATGGAATGGGAAGATTTAAATGCGGAGGACAGAATTTATCCTTCTTTGTTCTTTCTCTTCTATTTTTGCCCCCTATAATTGCAGTACTGCCATTGTTTATTATTTTTAAATATTTGAGAATAGTGGATAGTTATATTGCCTTGATATGGTCTTATTTCTTAATTAACCTACCTTTTGCTATATGGCTTATTAAAGGATTTATTGAAGACCTACCCGAGGAGATCGAATCTGCGGCTTTAGTAGATGGCTATTCTCGTTTTAGGGCTTTCTGGAAGGTAACTTTTCCCTTAATAATTCCTGGAGTAGTGGTATCAGCATTATTTGTATTTGTCTTTGCTTGGAATGAATTTCTTTTTGCCCTTATGTTTACCAGATCTAATGTAAGAACTCTCCCGGTGGTTCTTTCTGAGTTAATTGGTGGTCATGGAATTCAATGGGGAGAATTATCAGCCCTATCTTTAGTTGCTATTATTCCTGGAGTGCTTCTGGTTGTATTTTTCCAGAAATATTTAGTAAGGGGCTTAACCTTTGGAGCGGTAAAAGGATAGTTGGAGGTAATTACTTTGGAAAAAAGTAAGATTGTAATTGTAGGAAGTTATAATACAGATTTGATGTCCAAGACTCCCTGGCTTCCAAAACATGGAGAGACCGTTTTAGGTGGACCATTTAAATTGGGGCCAGGAGGAAAAGGCTCTAACCAGGCTGTAGCAGCAGCAAGATTAGGTGCCGAAGTTTGTTTTATAGGTTGTGTAGGAGAAGATTATTTTGGAGAGATTGCCAGAAACAATTTTATAAAAGAGAAGATTAACATTGACTATCTTAAGGTAAGCAAAACTCAGCACACGGGCATGGCTTTTATTTTAGTAGATGATAAAACTGCTGAAAATATGATAGTGGTAGCTCCTGGGTCTAATATGGAAATAGATATTCCATTAGTAGAAAGGGCAAGAGATATCATTGTGAGTGCAGATGTAGTGCTGCTGCAGTTAGAAATTCCGGTGGAAATTGTAGAATATGTTATAAAACTAGTTTATAAATCTAATAATACTATTTCCATTCTTAATCCTGCCCCGGGGAAGAAGTTGGAGAAAAATATTTTAAAGAAAGTATCTTTAATTACTCCCAATAGAAGTGAGTTGGAACTAATTACTAATCGAAATGTTAATACAGTTGAAGAAGCTGAAAAAGCTGCCAAGGAAATTATATCTGCTGGAGTAAAAGATGTTGTTGTTACCCTAGGTAAAGAAGGAGCTTTAGTAGTAAATTCTAAAGAAACTACTCATGTACCTACTTTCGAAGAAGTAAAGATTGTGGATTCTACAGGAGCAGGAGATGCTTTTAATGGCGGCTTAGCTATTGCTCTTTCAGAAGGAAAGAGCTTGGTGGAAGCGACTTATTTTGCTAATGCTGTCGCTAGTCTCAACGTAACCAAAATTGGTACTGCTCCTGCTATGCCCTATCGCGAAGAAGTGGAGGAGTTTCTAAAAAATCATTCACAATAAAATAGAAAACAAAGATATATTCTAAAGAAAGGAGGAATAGGGTTATTTATCCTAATTAAAATGAGAGATTATAAAACAAGTTATAAAATATTAAAGTCCTCTTTAGAAGAAAAGGGAGTTAATGTAAGTAAAATTGAGAAAAAGTTAAAGGCATTAAAGATTGAAACTCCAAGTTGGGGTTATTCAGATTCAGGAACTCGTTTTGCAATTTTTAAGCAAAAAGGAGCTGCT
>JAHIPJ010000135.1 GCA_018894445.1 Actinomycetota bacterium | reverse complement strand
TGCCTGTATGGATACCTCAAAGTTCTGTCTTGGTATCAGTTTCCTCAGCCTTTGAGTTATCTCCCTACCCATCTGGCAAGCCTTTTCCCTATGAATTATAATAGACAATTCATCAACCTTTTCCCCGGCTACTAATATATCCAGTTTCACAAGATCAGAAAGCCTGTATTCCAGGAGCTCATAATCCAGTGAAGCAAATCCTGAAGTTATTGATTTTAGGAGATTAAAAAAATCTACAATTATTTCTGAAAGAGGTATGGCATATTTAATTTCCACTCTTTCTGGTGAGATATACTGCATATTCTTAAAATTGCCTCTTTTCTGGTTTGCCAGCTTCATTATATCTCCGATATAATCTTTTGGAGTAATTATAGTTGCTTCTACATATGGTTCTTCTATTTTTAATATTTTCTCCTGGACCGGAAAATCAGAAGGTCTCTTTACTTCAATCACTGAATTGTCACTTTTAGTTATTCTGTAAGCTACGTTTGGTGCAGAGGTCAATATCTTTGATCCATATTCTCTTTCAAGTCTTTCCCTTACGATTTCCATGTGCAGCAGTCCTAAAAAACCACACCTAAAACCAAAGCCCAGCGCACTGGAAACTTCAGGGACAAAGTCCAGAGAAGAATCATTTAGTAAAAGTTTACCCAGAGCATCTCTTAAATTTTCATAGTCTCCACCCTCTATTGGGAATAAGCCGGAATAAACCATAGGCTTTGGTTTTTTATATCCAGGAAGACTTTTTCCGGCAGGATTTTTTAAAGCAGTTATAGTATCCCCTACCATTATGTTTCCTACTTCTTTAATCCCGGTAATAATATAACCCACTTCGCCTGCAGTCAGCATCTCCTTCTCTATCATATCAGGACCAAATATACCCACCTCTTCGACCTCGCTTGTAATATTTTCTACCATAAATTTAATTTTATTACCTTTATTTATAGAGCCGTTTACAACCCTTATAAGGACTACTATACCTCTATAAGAATCATAATGTGAATCAAAGATTAACGCCTGAAGTGGACCTTCAGGGTCTCCGTCCGGGCGTGGTATATCAGTTACTATCCTTTCCAGTATTTCCTCAATTCCATAGCCTGTCTTTGCGCTGACCTTCAGTATTTTTTCTTCTTTGACTCCCAGCACACTGCCAAGCTCCATAGTAACCTCATCAATTCTTGCACTTTTCAGGTCAATCTTATTAATAACCGGAATAATCTCCAGGTTATTATTAACCGCCAGATAAACATTAGCCAGGGTTTGCGCCTGTATTCCCTGGGTAGCATCAACAACCAGTATTGCCCCTTCGCAGGCAGCCAGACTTCTCGAGACTTCATAGCTGAAATCAACATGACCGGGTGTATCAATTAAATTAAAAATATACTGCCTGCCATCTGACTTACTATTATAAAGAACCCTTACTGAATGAGCCTTTATGGTAATTCCCCGCTCTCTTTCAAGTTCCATATCATCCAGGAATTGATCCAGCATCTCTCTCCGGCTTACAGTCTCGGTTATTTCCAGAATTCTATCAGCCAGGGTGGACTTTCCATGATCAATATGGGCAATTATTGAAAAATTTCTAATTAGTTTGCTGTCTGTCATAATTTAATAAAATAACCTATGTATTCTTTTTTAATTTCTTAAACAACCCCACTGCAAATTTTACCTCTTCCATTTTAAATAGAATAGTGCAGACTATATAAATACCAACCCCAGCAACAATTTCTAAAAATAAAAGCAGAATAAGCGGCCACAGACCCTGATAAGCAAAATTTTCCAGCCATTTCCACGAAAAATATAACACAATACTCATAATGGCTGCTGAAGCAAAAATCTTTCCATACGATACAAATATTCTCCTGCCTCCAAAATTTCCTATTTTTTTCCTGAGTATTACAACAAGGATTACCACATTGCATAATGCAACCAGCGATGTGGACAGAGCAAGTCCACCAACACCCATAAACTTTATTAAAATCCAGTCAAGGATCAAATTAACAATAATAGAAAAACTTGCAATCTTAAGCGGAGTTTTTACATTCTTAAATGCATAAAAGATACGATTAAGAATCATAAGAAGTCCAAAAAATATAAGGCCAAGACTGTGAAAAATCAGAATGTATGCCACTTTTTTTGTATCCCCGGGATTGAAATTATAGCGCTCAAACAAGACTTTTATTATAGGATAGCTTAAAATTACAAGTCCCGCAGTTGCAGGAATCATCATATATCCAATTTCCCTTACTCCCAGAGAAAAACTTTCCTTTATCCCCTTGATGTCATCTCCTGCCACCTGGCGGGATATCAATGGATACAATACGGTTACTATTGCGACTGAAAATACCCCCAGCGGTAAATTGGCAACCCTCCATGATAATGTCAGAGCAGTAGTATTGCCTCCTCCCAGATTTAATGCAAAAAAATTATCCACACCATTATTAAGCTGAACCGCACCTAAACTCAAGAGGATGGGAAGCATAAGCGAAAAGATTTCTCTGACTCCCTTATGCTTAAAATTTATGGCAAACCCGTACTTTAGCGGCGAGGTTTTAAGCTGGGGTAGTTTTACAACAAGATGCATAAGCGAGCCAACCATTGTTCCTATGGCCATACTGTATATTCCAAGATGTTGAAAAAGCAGGACAACAAAAATTACGGTAATTACATTCAGTACAAAAGGAGCAAGAGAAGGAATAGTAAAAATATTATGTGAATTTAATATACCGGTGGCCAGACTGGATAGGGACAACAGAACAAGAGAGAATATCATAATTCTGTTCATAACTACGAATTTATATACATCCATCTGGCCATTTGCGATTTTTGAAAGTAATGCTCCTATTTCAGGAGATAAAATGAATATAATAGTAGAGATTATAAGAAACACCAGAGCCATAATGTTTACAACCGAATTAACAAATATTTTCAAATCATCTTTTTGGTTCCTTTTTAAATATGCCGAATAAATTGGGATAAACGCTGCAATTATCAGACTTTCAGCAAAAAGCACCATGAAAAGATTCGGAATAAAATATGCCCAGGTAAAAGCGTCCGTATCATATGTGATGCCAAAATAACCGGTCATTATCTGGTCTCTTACCAGCCCGGAAATTTTTGACAGCAGAATAGCCAGGACTACAAGGAATGTGGCATTAAAAATTCTTTTTCTTGACAGTAAATAATCTTCATCCATAGCTATATTATATTACAGATGTTATTAAAAAAAGTATTATATCATTTATATCGGCCTGGCAATAAATATTTTTATTTATCTAAAAAAATGCTAAAATGTATCTTCGTTTAAAATTGATAGTCATTGGAGAGGAAATAAATAAATGCCAAACATAAAGTCACAGGAAAAAAGAGACAGACAGAATATTAAAAGAAGAACTAAAAATAAGCTTCTTAAAACCAGAATAAAAACCGATCAAAAAAAGCTTGCTGAAGCCGTAAAGAGCAAAAATACAGAAGAGGCTGAAAAGAATTTCAATATACTTTCCAAGCACCTGGATAAGGCGGTAAAGAAAAGCGCTGTTCATAAGAATTTCTCAGCCAATAAAAAATCTAAAGCAGCAAAGCTGGTTAATTCAATTAAAATATCTTAAATAATCCCAACTAAAAAAGGACCAGAGTTATTATTCAGACATCTATATCTATAATTTCTGAAATTAACTTTTTAACCAGATGTTTACCTTCAATGGTATTGATTCTAAAACTGATATCATATTTATTTAAGATTTCAAAGACCTTGAGTACTTCAGCTTCTGTGTAATTATTGCTTAACTTAATATATTTGCTTACCAGCTTGCCAACAAAATAGGGAGGAACCTTCATATTATTTTCAATATAGTCCGTTACCGATGATTTGCTATTTCCCGATTTAATATATAAAAAACATTTAAACATCCTGTGAATCAATGTGACCAGTCCGATTAAGTTCTGGCCTTCCTCCAGTATAGATCTTAACGCTTTAAGGCTGTTATCTTTATCTCTTTTACCAAGATAATCCACTAAATCAAAAATTTTTAATGAATAAATACGGCTAACCAAAAATCTCACTGTATCTTCATCAATTACTTTTTTTTCTTCCGAACTTATATAATCATAGAGCTTTTCATACTCTTTCTTTAGTAAATTTAAATCCAGATTCACATTTTCTATCAGGAGAGATGCTGCCTTCTCGGTGAATTTTATTCCATCAGATTCAGATT
>JAHIPJ010000237.1 GCA_018894445.1 Actinomycetota bacterium | reverse complement strand
GGATAAATAAGCATAATTGTCCTTACGTTATTTAGGTTACAGTAATACATGGTCATCTACTTTCTTAAATATTTTTTAATGGATTAATAATATCCTACTTCCGATAGCTTACGCAAAACACCCACCCAGGGTTTGCCCTGATCTGGTCCTCTTAAAGCAGGTATGGTTACCTCTATAAGAGGAGAAGTCTCGGTCTCTTTCTTAAAATAGGAGGCAGGCAGAGGTGGCTTGTACTTACCTACTTTAATATTTCTTTCTCTTTCTGTTTTCCACCAGTCGTCCCATTCATTATTTAGGATAGTCTCTTTTATCTTTAAGAGAGCCAGGGCCCCTGGTATACTCCAACTCATCCCTCTTTTTTTGAAGCGAGCAGCTATCGCCTTATTGATGTTTGATTCTATCGCTCCGGCCCTTTCTATCTCTTTATCTTTTAGTTTAAACTGATTGCTAATCCCTAAGCGGTTACGAGATATGTAGGTATAGAGTTTTACTAGATTATCTTTCTCTTTAAGGTCATAGGAATTTCTGATTAGCTGGTCTATTACCGATAGACCCTTATCTATCTGGTTAGATAACAGCAGGTCTTTTATTACCTTCTGTTCCTCTTTCCTTCTTCTTAGGGATTCTTTAAACTTTTTATAAAGGTGGTAGAGATCGAGAATATAAGTGGCAGAAGAAAAGTAATCTTTGATCCCGGAGGTGATCCAGGAATCTCCGTCTCCGCCGAAGATGACCTTTTTTACTTTGGAGAGGGAAAATCTTTCCTCTGCCAGGAGACTTAGTTTTTCCATAAAGTCTTTTCCTGTACCGATAAAGGTGAATTTCTCCTTTAGTCTTTTGGATTTACCAGTAGAATAACGGGCTTCTTTCCCGCTATAGCCTACTCCCACTTTTACTTCCAGCTTTTCTTTTTCCTTCTTACCTTTATGCTGTAAGCTAATATAGGTAGCATCTGCTTCCAGGTAGGCAGTATCAGGGGCCTCTTTATCCGGGTAATTTAAGTTCTCTATCTGTTTTAACTTCTTCTCCTGGTTTTCGATGATTAATTTGCCCTCTTTGATTACCGATTGTCTTATAGCTTCATGGCAGCGGGGACCACCGATCAGGAGTCTTAAGTTACCTACTACTTCTCGATAGGAAGAGATACTGGAAAGAAAACATTCTATCATAGCTCGAGATAAGCTAATACGTTGGTTCTTCTTGATGCTTAAGGCCTCATCTAAGAGATAATGACTTTTGTTATCCTTGTCTTTGTAACGGGTACGGGAATAGAGGATATCACCGAAACGGGTAAGGAAATATTTTTCTCTTTTACCGGTGTTCTTTAGTTTCCCCCTTTCTCTTTTGATACGCAGGTAATTGTCTATATCGGTAAGGGCTTTTTCAAAGACCTTGCGGGCTATACTCTGTAATATTTCAAAGAGCATATCTTCTATGTTATCAAAGGTTAGACCTTTAATAGGTATTTTAACCTTGACCTCAGGGAAAGTTATTGTTATAGTATCAGTATCCATGGGTGTAGCTTACCTCCTTTTTTTAAAAGGTTTTTTGTTTATTTAGGTAAGTCTACACCTTTTTATTATATTTTTACAATCCTTCTCTTGTTATTTGTCTTCTTACTAACATAAAGAAAGTATTATTAATATATAATATTTTTTCTTCTAACTACCCCACTAAAGTTTACACTAACTAAAAAATACTTCCATCATCTTTTGCTTGATCTCCCCTATTTTATGATTGACTTTACTTTCTTGTTCGAATCTTTTAGAAGCCTGAAAAACAGCTGAGTAATCCATCTTAAAAAGCCGGCCAATCTCAGCTAAAGAAAGTGAAGTGAAATGCTTGATTCGATAAATGCCTCACTACCAAGAGGATATTGCAATAGGATTGTTGAAGAGCATCTTTCATATTCTGATGTTTGATAATATATTCCTGAATAAAAGTTATTGTAAAAATAAAGCCAGACTTAGAATGTAATTTTATTGAAAAAAATTCCGTAGCAATCAAAACTAAGTCCGGCTTT
>JAHIPJ010000134.1 GCA_018894445.1 Actinomycetota bacterium | reverse complement strand
CCAGCAGAGAAAGTATTACTCCTCCATGAGTTATTACTGCAACATTGCTGCCATCTTCATTTTCATTTACTATATCATCAATTTCAACTGTAGTCCTTCCCTCGAGCTTTTTAAAACTTTCTCCACCTGTCGGACAGTTATTATATGGATCACTAAGCCACTTCTGATAATCATTACTAAATTTCTTGTTTATCTGGTGGAATTTCATTCCTTCCCATTTGCCAAAATGCATCTCTTTTAAATTTTCCCTGACAATTATTTTTAAATTCCTGCCTTCGTTTATAATATTTGCAGTATCCACAGCACGCTTCAATGGGCTACTGTAAACATTAGAAAAATTTACTTTCGATAGATACTTGGCTGCAAGTTTTGCCTGGCGGATACCCAAAGAGGTTAGCCCGATATCTATTTCTCCCTGATATCTTCCCTCCCTATTCCATAATGTTTGACCATGTCTGGTTAAAAATAATTTTATGCCCATAAGATTCCTTCTCTTCTTCCATTTTAAAGTTCTAAGAATTGAAATTGACCGATAGCATTTTTTCTTATATCAGAAGCCTGTGGGAAATCATATAGTATTTTCCCTTCTTTTACTGCATCTATGAAAATATCCTTATAGATGCCATTGCACTCAACACATCTATAATCAGATACCTTCCTATCCTCTAAGATAATCCTGTCACTAAAGCAATTCTGGCATCTTATTACCTTCTTTGCCCCGGACATTTTTCCTCTTTTTGATATTTTCTTTCCTTCAATCTCTACAATGTCCAGTGAAAAATCCAGTACTTTTGCCCCGCTTATGGCTGTGCCAACTCCAAAGGCATGCACTATATCTCTCAACTTTATAATATCTTCTTCATCCAGTCCCCCGCTTACAACCAGCTTTACATTCTCAAATCCCCTTATATCAAGTTCCCATCTTACTTCTTCCAAAATCTTTTTAAAATTTCCTCTTCTGGATGCAGGAGTATCTAACCTTATACCAAATAAAGCTTCTCCCAAACCTTCAGCAACCCTTATAGCTTCAAACTTCTCATCACCAAAAGTATCAATAAGAGAAATCCTTTTAATTTTTGGCTCAATTACCTGGTTAAAAGTTCTGGTTGCTTCAACAGTATCGCCCATAATCAGAATCAGTGCATGAGGTATAGTTCCAACAGGTTCCTGGTCAATTAGCTTTGCACCAAGTGTTGTGGAAACTCCATCAGCTCCGCCAATAAAAGCACTTCTTTCGACCATAGGAGTTATGGCTGGATGCATTCTTCTGGCTCCAAAACTATATATTAATTTATCTCCTGCCGCCAGTTTACATCTTGCTGCCTTTGTGGCTATACCGCTTGCCTGGCATAAAAACCCTAAAATAGCTGTCTCATATATTCCAAAATCCAGATATTTTCCTTCAATTACCATAACTGGTTGGAAATCCTTAAATACTGTTCCCTCAGGCATACATCTTATTGATATTTTATCAATATCCGAAAGAAGCTTTATAGTCTCTTCTATTCCCGCCAGAATCCCCCATCTATAGCCCTCAGGAAAACCTTTCAAAAATATTTCAGCTTTCACTACAGGATTTTTACCAGTAGCTTTTAATATTTCTTCTGTTCTCTTAAAATATATATCTGTCAATCTGCCTTTTTTTATATCGTCAGCATTTGCTATATGGAACATTACATACTCCTTAAATTATATTTACCTTAAGCACATTCCGCATCTGATCAAGTGCAAATCTGTGGTCTCTTTTATTTAAACCAATTATAGCATCTTTTACCACATCAACCCTGTAACCTCTCATCACTGCATCAGCTACGGTATGAAAAACACATATATTTGTAACATCTCCAGTAACTATTAATTTCTTCACCGATAATTTTTTTAATATTTCATCCAGATCTGTATTAAAAAAACCTGAGAAGGAGCTCTTTCTTACAATAATATCATTACCCTGTGGTTTTAGTTCTTCAATTATTTTTGATCCTTCTGTATTTCTTATAGCATGTGGAGGAAATATTTCAAACTCCCTGTCATCTTTATCGTGACTATCGCACAAATATATTACCGGATAACCTTCACTTCTGGCTTTTTCCATTTCTCTCTTTATGGGATCAATAATTCTTTCAATTTTAGGAACTTTTAGCGGCGCTCCATCCAATACAAAATCATTCAGCATATCTATTATAAGTAAGGCTTTTCTGCCATTCATATCGCCACCTCAGTGAAATTCTAAAAATAATCTTTCATGAACACTAATTTTTATTATGATTTCTAACCGATAATTATGTAATAGTAAATAATTAAGATAATGATACCATCTGAAAGGTAAATTTTGTAATATTTTATGTTTACAGAATTTATATATTGTTTTTTTGTCGCCTAATCTATAGAATTATAAAAGATAAAATCAATTTATTAAAAAATAACAACTTTCAGGAATAAAAATGAAAAAAAACAAAATAAATATAAAAAAGTTTCTTATCATCAGTATAATATCAATGTTAGCCATATTTCTCATGATATCACTGACTTCCTGCACCCGGAAGGTATCTTTATATTTCGCAGTATCTACTGATACCGATTTTTACCTTACAGAAGAAATAAGGGAAATCCCGGTAAGTAAAGAGCTGTATAAAAATGTAGTAGAAGAACTGATAAAAGGCCCTGAAAACGACCAGCTTTATCGCACTATCCCTTCCAATGTTAAAGTTAATTCAGTAAAAATATCCGACAGCACCGCTACAGTGGACTTCAGCAAAGAAATTATAACAAATTTTGAGGAAATACCTCACAGCTCTACTACAGAAGTTCTGGCCATTTTCTCTATTGTAAATACACTTACCGAGTTTGAAGAAATAAAAAAGGTAAAAATAACTATCGAAGGCAAAGATAGTGGGCAAGTAGATGGGCTTTATATAGAAGATTTCTGGGGACATATAGGTATTTATGAGGAATTTACCAGAGATGAAACCATTATTAAGAATTCATAGTCAATATGCAGTAAAAAATATCTGTATGGATATAAGTTCCAAATCAGGTATGAAACTTGACCCTGAAAGAACTCTTGAAAGGCTGGCTAAAAAGATGCTTTCCCATTTTCTAGCGGGCAGGATTGATAACAGGATCAATGTAATTCTTAAGGCTGCCAGGGATTATAAGGTTGACGGAGCAATTTTATTTTCTCGCTGGATAGGGTGTAGATAAAAATAAAATTATAAAAGGCCTTATTTATTCTATTGCAGATAAAATAACTTCGATGGTTGTAAGAGTGGGGCTTGATGAACCGGTCTGTATGACTGGAGGAGTCGCTAAGAATCTGGGTGTGGTCAAAGCACTGGAAGAAAATTTAGGAATAAAAATAATTATTCCGGATGAACCACAAATAACCGGGGCACTGGGAGCAGCATGTCTAGCTCAGAACATTCATTAACCATCATTCATCAATAAACCAATTGCATTATCAGTTTTCCAGGCAATCTGTAATCCTAACTTGTGATGATAATATTCTAATCCCTTTTCCAAACTATCCCTGTGGCTTTTCTTTTTTTAAAAATATCTTTCACATTAGCTGTGTCCTCACTTTCATTTTGTTATTGATTTCGTCTAACGATTGAATTCAGTGGCGGCGGATACGTCGTCCACTGCAATGATTTGTTAGGCTTTATTTAATTGTTTTCTTATCCATGCAGGACTTCTGCGGCAATCAAGAATTGCATAAATTAACGCTTCATCATCGACTATCCTATAGTAAATAGCAAATGGAAATCGTTTTGAAAGCATACGGTAATATGTATCAAAGTAAATGGGATGAATTCCAGCATAAACTTGTAACGAATCAATGTCAGAAAATAAACTATCCAAGAAATAGTTTCCAAGACCAATTGCCTGTTTTTCATAGAAATGAAAACCATCAATCAAGTCTTGTGATGCAGATTCAAGAATACGAATTTTCATGTTAACGATTTTCTAATTCTTTCTTTTTCTTTGTTCCAATCATTAAATTTTTCTTTGCCTTTTGCCACGGATTTTTCACGTTGAGATAAAATATCTTTGTGCCATGATGGTGAAGGCATTCTGTCTGCATGTCGACATAAATCATCCCACAAGGACTCCATGGCACGAATCTTATCTGCCGTTGTCATTTTATCAAGCTCAATTGTGATACTCATTAGTTCACCTCACATGCTTTTTATATTTTAAAGTCTAACATCTTATTAAATAGAATTCCATAATATGGAATAAATTCAAAAAATCAACCTTAATTTCAGATGTATTAAAGAAAATTATTCAATATAATTCCATATAATATGGCATATTTCTTGTTATACAGAATTCTATATAACAAGAAATTTACATATTTATTTTATAATTTATTTTTTGCAAGGCCACGGATGGCCGAGCTTCCTCTTTACTTCCGCACTCTTTTTGCATATAAATACTAATAGACGCATTAATGCGTTTATGCTACCAAAATGGCATAATATCCGCAAGTATTTTCTACCAATCAATTCATCAGAAAAGTGTAATGGAATTTAGAGAATGGCTGTGCAGTAATGTATTGAAGAATATACTCCACAGACACTTTGTATTTTATGAAATTTTTTTGCCTGTCCTAATAATTTCACAAGCAAAGGGGTTGGAATCGTTGAAGTCTTTAACCTCAAAAGGATGTGGCTCAATTCTGATATCAATATTTCTTCTAAGCTTTAATAGTAAAGAAAAAATATCCACAATATCTAGCTCAAAACCTTCATTAATTTTTTTAAGTTGTAAATTTCATCTTCCCTGCTAGAGATTTTACCATCCAGCTTCATTTCAAAAAGCTTTCCCAGAACTGGAAATGTTATGATTATATAGATAGCAAATATTTTGATTTTTAGAAAATAAGATATAAGGGAAATTAAGCCTGCCTAAAAAAGATCAAAACCATTATAAAGTTTAAAAATGAACTCTTCCCAGATACCAATATTTTAATTTAGCAATAGATATTGACAGACTAAAAAACTTATGAGAATATAGTTCCATCAATCAATTGATTAGGAGGTAAGTAACATTAACCCCGGGGAGGAAAGAACCATTACTAAAACAATAGACGCCCACGACGCCAGAGTCCACTTCGGTCAGCTACTGGATGAGGTCAGT
>JAHIPJ010000133.1 GCA_018894445.1 Actinomycetota bacterium | reverse complement strand
CTTTTTTACCATTAAGTTTATTTAATCAGATTAAATTGAAAAACAGGATTAATTCGATCTTCAAAACCGATCCCGTAAAAATTTACAGTCACATCTTCCCCAGGATTTTAATGTATACATTATTTATAATATTACTACTGGTTCAAATAGTTTTTATATTCAAAATAAATAATTCATATATATTCCTGAGATAAATTTCAATAATCTATTAAAATTATCAATATTAACTGCTCTTTTATAAAATTAATGCCGCAGAAGAGATATCAAAAGAAAAATCCGGTAAAGTTGACTCCGTGGAATTATTTGGTGGAGAACCGCTTCTTTTAAAGAATAAACCACTTATAAAGAGAATTCTTAATTTTGCAAGAGATAAAGATGCATCTATAACTATAGTTACCAATGGGGTGATGGCTAAAGATTTTATTGACCTGTTATTGCCGGTAAAAGAGAAAATAGAAATGCTTCAAATAACTATTGATGGTCCCCCGGAAATTCATGACAGACGCCGGAAGTATCCTTCCGGTAAAGGGAGTTTTAATGAAATATCGAAAAGTATAGATTTGCTTCTAAAAAATAATATAAATACCAATATAAGAGTAAATATTGATAATACCAACATAGAACATATATTTAATTTATATGAATATGTTTCCAAAAAGGGTTGGCTAAAACATCCAAATTTCAGCATCAGATTAGCACCGGTTACAGATCACAGCACTCTTGATTATGACGATGTGATAATCCCCGAAGAGAAACTGCTGGAAAGATTAATTGAAGTATATGATAAATATCCGGTATTAGAAGATTTATTTGGTTTTTACATATTCAAACCACTTCGGCATATATTGGATATAGTAAGCGGTGCACCGAATGTCTCTCCCAAATTTTTTAACTGTGAAAGTAATATACTCGAGCTTAATGTTTTCCGTCCCGATGGGTATATATATGCCTGCGGTGAATCCATAGGTAAACCCGATTATGCCATCGGTAAATTCAGTCCCAGACTTGAGTTCTATCCTGATAAAGAAAAGTTATGGACAGAAAGAACCATACTGAATATTGAAAAATGCAGGACCTGTAAGTTTGCCCCTCTATGCGGAGGCGGCTGTGCTTATTCTTCTATCATTATATATAAAGACAACAGCAAACCAATATGCGAGAGATATCAGAAAGTCCTGGACACATTCTTTAGGCTGAGGGGAGAAAAAATACTGAAAAAATATATGAATGACTCTTAATCGAACTAATTGCTATTTCATACCAACAATATTCTTTGCTGCCTTCAATGTATTACTGAGCAGCATAGCGATGGTCATAGGTCCTACTCCGCCCGGTACCGGTGATATATAGCTGGCCTTAGGTTCTACTCTTAAGAAGTCTACATCCCCAATTAATGTAGCGCCTTTATTTTCAAAGTCATCTTTTCTCCATTCCAGCAGTTCCTGGTTCGCCTTATCTTTTGTAATCCTGTTGATTCCTACATCTATAACCACAGCCCCCTCTTTAACCATATCACCCTTAATTAGATATGGTACACCGGTAGCTACAATCAGAATATCCGCATCCCTGGTATGAATTTTTAGATCTCTGGTTTCAATATGGCATATGGTAACCGTAGCCCATTCATTTAAAAGAAGCAGGCTCACCGGTTTTCCGACTATTTCACTATGGCCCACCACAGTAGCATTCTTGCCTTTTATATCTATACCCTCCCTCTTTAACATTTCTATAATACCAGAGGGTGTTGCCGGCACCAGACACTCCTGCTGGGTTACCAACTTGCCTATATTTACAGGATGAAATCCATCCACATCTTTTTCAGGATATATTGCTTCCAGAACCTTTGCCTTATCTATCTGTTCCGGCAATGGAAGTTGAACCAAAATACCATGAATATCTTTCCTGCTATTTAGTTTATCTAATTCTTTTAATACATCTTCTGTAGATACACTCTCATCCATTTTTATAGTTTCAGATTTAAAACCAACCTCTTCGCATCCTTTCTGTTTGCTTCTCACATACACCTTTGAAGCAGGATTATCCCCCACAAGTATTGCTGCAAGGCCCGGTACAATGCCTTTTAATCTTTTCATCTCTTTTACTTCTTCAGTTATCTCGTTTTTAATGTCCTGTGAAATCCTAGTTCCACTGATTAATTTAGCTATTTAAATCACCCCTATCCTTAGAATTTATAATAATTTATATAAAATTATATATACATTTCATTTATAAAATAAAATTTTCTATTTAGAACAATCCAACAATATTCCCATCATCGTCAATATCTACATTAGTGCCAGCCGGAACTTTTGGAAGTCCTGGCATAGTCCTCATCATGCCAAGCAATGGATACAGGAAACCTGCACCGGCCGAAACCCTGACATCTCTAATAGGAACTGTAAATCCGGTAGGCCTTCCTTTCAAATCAGGATCATGACTAAGGGAAAGATGGGTTTTAGCCATACATATGGGCAATTTATCAAATCCCTGTCTGGTATATAAATCTATTTTCTTTTCTGCTTCAGGCAAATAATTTACGCCATCGGCACCATAAATTTTGGTAGCAATTGTTTCAATTTTTTTCTTTATGGGCCAATCCAGGGGATAAAGAAATTTGAAATCTGACGGCTTCTCTGCCGCCTTAACTACCGCTTCAGCTAATTCAGTTCCGCCGTCTCCACCTTTGAGCCACACCTTGCAGATTACTGCATCTTCTGCGCCTGCGGCAATAGATTTTTCCCTTATTGCATCAATCTCTTCCTGCGTGTCTGCTTCAAAATGATTAATTGCAACCACTACAGGAAGACCGAAAAGTTTCATGTTTTCTATCATTTTTTCCAAATTTTCACATCCCTTTGCAACACCATCTACATCAGGTTTATTCATAAGCTCCTCATCTACACCCTGTCCCGGGATAAATTTAAATACTCCTCCATGCATTTTCAGTGCCCTTACAGTTGCTACAATGACTACTGCATCCGGTTTTAATCCTGAATATCTGCATTTGATATCCATAAATTTTTCCGCTCCGCAGTCAGCGCCAAAGCCGCTCTCAGTTACAATGTAATCACCAAGCTTTATGGCTATCTGATCTGCTAAAATAGAACTATTCCCATGGGCAATATTGGCAAAAGGACCGGCGTGTACAAAACATGGCGTGTGTTCGATAGTTTGAAGCAAGTTGGGCTTTATGGCATCTTTTAGAAGTACAGTCATTGCACCTGCACATTTTAAATCCTCAGAAGTAACCGGCTTTCCGTCATAAGTAGAACCGACTACTATTCTGGCCATTCTCTCCCGTAAATCTTTAAGACTTGTAGTAAGGGCAAGAATTGCCATTACTTCTGAAGCTACTGTAATATCATAACCTGTTTCTCTGGGAACCCCATTTAGAGGACCTCCAAGACCTATTATAATATTTCTCAGCGCTCTATCACTAACATCAACCACTCTATTCAGAGTTATACTGAAGGGATCAATATTAAGTTCATTCCCTTTCATAATATGTGTGTCTAAAAAAGCAGCTAGAAGATTATTAGCTATACCCACAGCGTGGGTGTCCCCAGTTAAGTGCAGATTAAAATCTTCCATTGGAAGAACCTGGGAATAGCCGCCACCTGCTGCCCCACCCTTTATACCAAATACTGGACCTAGAGAAGGCTGCCTTATACAAGTAATAGCTTTTTTACCAAGTTTGTTTAATGCCATGCTCAGTCCAATTGTAGTTACTGTTTTACCCTCACCGAGTGGAGTGGGAGTAATGGCTGTGACATCAATATACTTTCCGTTTGGCCTGTCCTTAAAATTCTCCAGAACCTCCAGTTTTACCTTTGCTTTATAATTTCCATACAATTCCAGATATTCTTCATCAAGACCGACTGACTCAGCAATCTCCCTTATGTACTTCATCTCTGCGGCTTGAGCGATTTCAATATCACTTTTCATAAGCACCTCTCATTTTTTCAAGTTAAATATTTAATAAAAAAAAATACGCCACTGAATTATATAAAAATTACTATCTTGTTACAAATTAAATTAAAAAAATATTGACTGGAGCCATTTATTAACAGCATGAATTAATATTCATACATATATGACTGATTTTAAAATGAAATTTATCTATAAAACAAAAAAATAATTCCTGGCTAAACACTGTATTCTTTTAGAAATTTAGGAACCTCACCAGCTTCTCTCGGACCAACAACAACTTTCCACCCATCTCCCAGTTCGTCTTCTAATTCGCCCTGAAGCTGCGCCACATAACCAGGTATTACAATTTCCTTTTTCTTTACTTTTTCTGCAATACCACTCTTCTTTACAAATTGAGCAATCAATTCTGGAACGAATTTCCCTGCTGCCCAGGCAGTAAGAACAGACTGACCTTCAACATCCATAACCAGGAGCCAGGATGGAACTTTGCTACTTTCTACCTCACCTGAGATTATAAAGTAGGTAAGAGAAAAATTAGTTGTAATTAAAACCGGTGAATTTTCATCAGGACTGCCAATTTCATAAATTTTCTGTTCTACCTGCATTGGTCTTCTGGGGTCAGTGTAAATATTTTGCCTGTATACCATCAGTGGAAAAATATTTTGATAGCTTGCGCTTGAAAGTACAATAATCGAACCATACTTAGCCACAAAGACAGAAGCGATTAAAGTTTCTTTTAAAGGATCATCAGTCATTTCACCGGGAAATACTATAGTGGGATAACCAAAAAGCCTGTTCTTCTGCTTTATTGCAGCCATCCTTAATATAATTTGATTATAAAAATCACCCTTAAAATCCCTTGATCCAATATCTATTACCAAATTTTTGATTCCAGCTTCACGCATTTTCCCGGTAACTACCGCTATATCTTCAAATGACTTGCCTCTGACTGCTATTGGACATCCCGTCTCTCTTCCAAGCGCGATAAAAAAGTCTATATTATCAGCAGTAGCTGCATGAATGAGCGGCTTATTTTCCTTTAACTTCCCAGCTGCAATCTTCAATGTTTCAGTATCTGATGAAACTAATATTAACGGTATTTTTGTAAGTGTTGCAACATAACCGGCAACTTTTAGAAATTTGTCTATATTTTTAGATTTATTTTTAATACAGATAGCATCCACTTTTAAAATTTGACCCACTCGCTCATATGCAATTGCGTTTACATCTTTAACTGTCTCTTCAATACTTCCGCTATCCATATCATCTTCTACAGTTACCGCAAATGCATTTTGATTTACAAATGTCCTGTCATGCCTGAACATTACCGTCTCTTCGCCAACTATAAAAGAGTCATTTCCGGCGCCAATTTCTACTTTCAGGATTGGAGGTTGAGAAGCTTCCGAAAGCGCTTCTTTTACTTCTTCTGAAATGTGGGGACATTTTTCCAGTTCTACTTTACCTGCTGCCAGCTGCATTGCAAATGCCAGACAGGTAGGAAATTTGCAGTCCTTACAGTTTGTTTTTGGCAACATTTTAAATATTTCCAGACCGCTCAATGCCATACTTTATTCTCCTTGCCTCACTTTATATACACTTCTATATTTTTTACATCATAGGTTCCATTTTAAGAACAGGATGATTTACCTTTTGTATCCACTCCAGTACTTCTTCTTCAGTCTCTGCCTCTTCCTCAGTAGCAACTTTATCCAGAAAATCTTCCATTCCCATCTCCTTAGCCCGCTCTTCAAGAATATCCCTTATCTCCTCTTTTAGTGCTTTGGGCATCCATACCAGCCTTTCCAATCCACCATCGGCTCTTATAAACTTCTTTGAACCGATAAAATATTTGCTTATACCTATGAAACCAGGCGTCTGGATTCCCCCTCCAACCATTCCAGCCATAGTGGAGAACTTCATGCCGCTTGGGGTCATACCTGGGTGCTCCCTGTTTACTGCCATTACTCCATTGGTAGAAGGAAGAATAGTTACAATCACTTCAAAACAGCCGCATGAAGTCATCGGGTCCACTACCATTGAATATGCCGAAAAAGATTCCAGGGATTGGTTTGAAACCTTATAGACAAAATCATTTACTCCCTTCCATATTCCCAGTCTTGCATCTATGGTTTCGCCTATCTTGATGGGCTGATTCGGTCCGGTTGGATTAATCTCATAGGAAGCCTTGCAGTCCAGCCAGTTGTATGCACCGCACAGACCCGGCCTTTCCGGTGAGATAGCGCAGACATGATTGGGGGCAAATGACTGACAAAGGGTGCAGGAATAAAAAGTATCCACTGTTTCATCAGTCAGATTCTTGAGCCTTTCATCTCTTGTTCT
>JAHIPJ010000132.1 GCA_018894445.1 Actinomycetota bacterium | reverse complement strand
CCATATTTGAAGCGTTTAAATATCTTAGAGGCATGTGGAAAAGGCCTAAGTAGATCTAATAGCAAATAAAGATTAAACCTATATGGGAGAGGGTTTAAGATGATACCAAGAGATAGAGTTATAAAAACTTATAATTTTCAAATTCCAGATAGAATACCAATTGACTTCTGCGCAGATGAGCCAGTATATGATGCATTAATAAAAAAGATAGAACTAAAAGATCAACTTGAACTTATGAAATATTTTCATATTGACTTTAGATGGGCAAGACCAAAATGGATTGGTCCAGAGATGAGGACTTCTGACTGTAAGAGAACAGATTACTTTTGGATTCCAAGAGAAGGTGTAGATTTCGGTTACGCCGTTGAGCATCCACTAGCCAGTGCAGAAACAATAAAAGATGTTGAAAACTACAATTGGCCCAAGCCTGAATATTACGATTATGACATTTATGTGGAAGAGGCAAAAAGATTTAGGGAAGAAGGTTATGCAGTTTACGGTGGTCATTGGGGATGGTTTTTTGGTGCTGCCACTGATTTGGTAGGAATGGAAAAATTTATGATGATGATGGTTGATAAACCTGATGTAGCTTTCAAGGTTATGGAAAAAATAACAGATTTTTTTTATAAATGTTCTAAGATAATGTTTGAAAAAGGCAGCGGATATGTAGATATATTTTTTACTGGGGATGATTATGGACAACAAAAAGGCCCTCTGGTAAGCCTATCAATGTGGAGAAAGCTAATAAAACCACATGTTAAAAGATTATACTCACTGGCTAAAGAATATAACCTTTATATAACTCAGCACTCCTGTGGTTCAATAACTTATGTGCTTGATGATTTAATTGAACTTGGTCTTACTGCAATAGAACCAGTTCAGATAAGAGCTTATGATATGGATTTTGAAAGCCTTGCAAAAAGATATGCTGGAAAAGTTGTCCTGCAGGGCTCTGTAGATACCCAAAAAACATTACCTTTTGGTTCTACAGAGGATGTTAAAAGAGAAGTAATATCAAGAATAAAATTATTTAAAGATAGGGGTGGGTTTGTTATAGGACCTACCCAGCATTTACTTAGTGAAATACCTTTAGAAAATATACTTACTATGTATAAGACAGCTTTTGAATATGGAAAAATTTATAATAAATAAAAAAATTATATAAAAAGATTAACTTAATTATTTTATTTATTTTTTAATATTTTTAAACTTATAAAGGGGATCCAACTCATGGAAGAATTAGTTGATTATTATCCTTATGGAAAACTAAGTTTTGCTGACCCGATAAAAAAATTTAAAGATTATACCATTTCAAATAAAGATAAAAAAATTTTAAAAGAGCTAGCAAAAAGAAAATCTGAAATAGCAGAATTACCTATACACAAAGAGAAAATTAAAATGTGGAAGGATTTGAATAGCTTAAAAGAGGTAAGACCACTTGTATGGATTAATGAGATACCATGGCATGAGATGAATGTAAAAGATGAACTTACTCTTAAAACTGGTACAGAATTTTCAAAATTTTTAGAGACAAGGCTAAGAAGAACTATATATCAGTGGGAGCATATGAGAGTAGATATGGTAGTAGAACCAACTATACCATGTTATTTAGTTGTTAATGATACGGGTTTTGGAATATCGGAGCAGGTCAAAATATCCAAAACTGATGAGATTAGTGATATTTATTCAAGAGAATTTATACCCCAAATAGAAAAAGAAGAAGATATTGAAAAAATAAAAAATCCCAAAGTATCTTTTAATAAAAAAGCTACTGAAGATATGTTTCAAAGTATGCTGGATATCTTTGATGGAATACTTAAAGTAGAAAAGAGAGGAATTCCAGGATTCTGGTTTGCTCCCTGGGATGAATTAGTAAGATGGTGGGAACCGGAGAAAGTGTTAGCAGACCTTATACTTAAACCTGGTTTGGTTCATAAAACAATGGAAAGATTAATTAATGCTTATCTGTCAGGTCTTAATCAATATGAGAGTTTAAATCTTTTATCTTTAAATAACTGTAATTATCGGATTGGTTCAGGTGGACTTAGTTATACAGATGAAATTCCAAAAAAATGTTACAGTCCGGATAATATAAAAACATCAGATTTATGGGGATGTGCAGCAGCACAGATATTCTCTAATGTTTCACCAAAAATGCATGAGGAATTTGCATTACAATATGAACTAAAATGGCTTAAAAGATTTGGGCTAAGCTATTATGGCTGTTGTGAACCACTGGATAAAAAAATAGAAATATTAAGGAAAATTCCAAACCTTAGAAAAATCTCTATGAGCCCATGGGTAAATTTAGAACTAGGAGCTTCTAATATCGGTAAAGATTATGTGTTTTCCTATAAACCAAGCCCATCAGTTTTTATTGATAACTTTTGGGACCCTGATTCAATTAAAGACAATTTTATAAAGAATTTAAAAAAAATAAAAAATTGTACAGTTGAAATTATCATGAAGGATATAAGTACAGTGAATTATAAACCAGAGAGGCTGTGGGAATGGGCAAAAATTGCTATTGAAGTTGTAGAAAAAGTGTAGTATCCCCAGTATATCATTTCCATCAGAACTTCGTCATCAGATATTTTTGGTTTTTCTATATCTTCTATTCTAAAGTCACTTTGACTGTAGCAAAGCAGTGCTTTCATTTTATCTTTCACTACTCCACCAACTTCATTTATTCATATTCCAGATATTGTAGAATATTTAATCCGGTTTTCATGACATAAAAACTCTCAAGTAAGACCTATTTATTAAATACCTGTAAATCAAGCAATCGAGCACTATGAATAATCCGCATTATAATTACCTCTGAACCTTCAATCCTAAAAATAGTCCTGTAATTACCGTAGATAATATGACGATATTTTTTTCCTAATTCTTGTGCTTCAGGAATAATCAGACAACGTAATGGAAAATTCTCTAATGTATCAATTTGTTGCTTTATTTCCTTAACCCATTTGATTGCTGCCGATTTACTGTCCCTTGAAATATATTCAAAAATCTTCTGTATATCAGATTCAGCTATTCTAGTAATTTGAACACTATACTTTTGCACCACGCTTAAGCTCCCTTAGAAAATCTCTTGCAGGTCTTATATGCCCGTCTTTTACCTCAGATTCAGCTTCTGCCAATAAAGCACCAAGATTTAATGCTTTTAATTTCCTTTCAAAAATATTCGCATCTATTAAAACAGCATCGGGCTTCCCATTAACAGTAATAATAATCGGGCGGCCAGTTTGGTGCATCTGCTTAAAAATTTCGTTAGTTTTTTTCTTTAAATCAGATACTGATTTAAAGTCCTCAGTAATACTTATAGACATCTTATTTTATATCCTCCCTAATACCATATTTAATATCAATTATAATATCATAATATAATCTAAAAATTAATAAAATAACCTGATTTTTATATTAATGTGATGGAGATTAAGTTAATGGAGGTTACCTTATGAGATTTTATAGTCAAAATATGGAAATTTTACATAAGATTATAGTATAAATCAACTGCAACCCTG
>JAHIPJ010000009.1 GCA_018894445.1 Actinomycetota bacterium | reverse complement strand
AGCAGCTATGGGGATTATAAAGATACCCAGGTTCAGAACTTTCATTATGGCTATCCCGCTTATCTGATTGTTCGCCAGCCCCCCGATTAAGAGCCCCACCACCACTGCCAGACAGCTTGAAAAAACAGCCCCGATAAATAGCAGGGTATAACTGATACCGGTCCCCATTATTATAAGACTTGCAATCATTGATAGCACTGTGCCTGTTATTACAACTAAAATCCACCTTGCAAGGATGTACTGCCACAACCTCATAGGAGAAACAGCAAAGTAATCGATGTTGACACAAATATTATTGTATCCTACGACCTCAAAGATTTTCTATAATTTTGATGGAATCTCTTCGTATAAAATTATAAAAGATGGTAAAGTTATAAAAGAGTTTAAAGACTCCTTGTCTTCTCCGCAGAAGAGCATACTGGATCTTTTAAATTTGGATGGGAACCAATATTGGGGAATAGCTACTACCAATACTTAACAGAAATTAATTCAGGAAAAATAGAATTTTAACTTGCGGAAAGTAATTTAAATGCATTAATATTTTTTTAATTTTTTAAATATAAATTTTTATTTTTTAAGATGATCAATTTTTATTATAAAAATTTATGCAATCTATAGGAAGAAACGATCCCTGTCCATGCGGCAGCGGTAAAAAATACAAGAAGTGCTGCCAATTAAAAGATGAAATAATAAATCTTGAAACTTTCATGTATGAAAAGTACCTGATCGTCAGGAGTTCTGCTGCTGGAAAAATGATAAATATAGCCGATGATAAAATCTGTATTACCCCAATAGACGTTATATCCTTTTTAGCTGATTCACCTATATATAATAAAAAAAATATTGATCTTTTCTCCTATAGTGAAGATGAAGCTTTATTGTTTCAATTCATTTTAAACTCTTTATTAATGTATGCATATCCTGTTGGCAACCTCAATGACTGGCTCTGGAAGCATTGCCTGAATGAATACAAGAATAAATTTAGTCAGGAAGAGGTACTTTTTTTACAGTCATTAGAAAATTTTACTGCAGGATTTTTCCAGGCAAAGGATGTGGAATATAAAAAATATTTAGTTATTGTAGAAGATTTATTTACCTCAAATACTTACAAAATAATGGATAAAGGTATGAGCACTGGTATAGTCAAATATGATATTTTTTGTGGAATGCTTATTCCTTACAATAAAGATATTTACATAGTGGAAGGAGGAACACCAATAATTTTTCCTCCCTTAGAAAAAGGATATATTAAAGAAACAGTAGATAAGCTTTATATGCTAAATAAAAAGAAGCTTCCAGGCGATAAAAATGAAAGATTATCAAAATTTTTAAATCTGTATCCAATAAATATCTACAGGACAGTACTTGATTATTATTTTCTTATAGTAAAGCATTAGTAATCTTTGAGCTTGCGGTAATTATATCTTTTATTAAACTTTTAGAATTTCATCTTTTTCTACCAGTATTAAGTCCTCTTCAATACCGGCATGTCTTATCAGCTCATCTGTAAAACCGCTTTTTGAAAAAAGTATAAATTTCTCTTTCCTTCCGGCATTGTTCCAGCTTAAGAATCTGCTTTTTTCTTTTAAACCTTCCAGAATATTTATACCGACTTTCTTATTTGACCATTTGGCTTCGCCAAAAAGAATTTGGTTATTTTCCTCATCTATTGCAACCAGATCTATCTCAAACTGTTTTTTACCGATCACATCCCACCATCTACCGATCTGGTTAAATTTGAAAACTTTTTTTAATTTGATCCTTAGAATTTCGCGGCAGAGATCCTGGTAAACCATTGTTATTGTTGATTCAAAATTCTCATGGAAATATTTTAGAACTTTACCTAAATCCCCCATCTCTAATTCACTCTTAAATGGCAAAACAAATTTAAACCAGAAACCAAAAAACGGATCTATTATTTTATAAGCACCTTTTCTTGATTTTTCAGGCCTTTTTTCTGTAACAGGTATTTCCTTATGTATGAGCTGTAATTCTTCCAGTACATAGAGGTATTTGTGCATGGAAGTTTTAGCAATGCCGGTATAATTTATTATTTCACCAAACTTGGTTTTACCGAGAGATAAGGCTTTAAGAATAGCAAAATATATCCTGAGCTCTGATAACTCTTCACTCAGAATGATTTCACCTTCATTGTATAAGACTGAATTTTTATTAAAAACATTCTCTGCTAGATTTTTAGTAAGAGATTTTAATGGGGCAAACTGCTCTAGGTAAAGCGGAATGCCTCCGCATATGGCATATATATATAAAAATCTGCTAAAATCCAGTTCGGGAAAAAATTTCCAGGCATCATAAAAACCAAGTGGCTTTAGAAATATCTGTCCTGTTTTTCTTCCATAAAGTGGGGCACTATAATTAATAGTCTCTTTTAGCATCATGGATATACTTGAACCGCATATAATCAAAAAAACAGGTAGTTTTTTTAAAATTTCATCCCACCCTTTTTGAAAAATTGAAGCAATTGCAGCATTTGAGGAATACAGGTACGGGAATTCATCAATAGCTATTATGATATTCTTATATTGAGATTCTTTAAGATATTCTTTCAGAGATTCTTTTAGGAAATCAAAGAACTGGTACCAGTCTCTAAAACCATTTTCAACAAGGATTATGTTTTTAAATTTTTGCCCTGCAATTCTACCAAGGTTTTTTAAATTTTCTTTTTTAGTTGTTTTATCGCAAATAAAATATATTGAATTCTTGTTTTTGATGAACTCTTTTATAAGTTCTGTTTTGCCTATCCTTCTTTTACCGTAAATTATTATTAATTGGGCATCGGGATTTTGGTAGCGCTCATTTAAAAATTTTAATTCTTCTTCCCTGTCAATGAATTTTTTCATTTTTTTATGTTTTACTTCTTTATTTATTCTGTTCTTATGCTATAAATATTCTTTATAGTCTTTTTTAAATTATTATGCATTCATAATAAATGTTCTAACAGTCTACTTAAAAGTAGTCTATTTTACAGTAGACTATATGTCAATACAAATTTTTCCTAACAGGCCGTTATTTTAACTGTATTTTCCTTTTCAAAAATGGAAACAGAGCTGCCAGACAGCTTGAAAAAACAGCCCCAATAATTAGCAGAGTATAACTAATACTGATACCCATTAGTATAAGACTTGTAATCATTGATAGTGCTCTGCCTTTTATTACAACTAAAATCCACCTTGCAAGCAGGTATTGCCAAAACCTCATAGGAGAAACACAAAGTAATCGATGTTGACATTTTGTAGGATAATTTATATATTTAATTTACAAGCCGGGAAGTCCCCTTGCGATAGCTGGGGGATGAAAGGCTTCACTTGACATTCTGCCGAAAGGCCTATATAGTCATTTATATAAATAAGTAAATATAATATATAAATTAGACAAAGGCAGTCACTTGAGTTTATGCGTTGCAATATCATTTTGTGCAATGTATAAAATATAGAAGAAAAGTTTTGACTGATGAAAATATTATTGATTTATTAAGAACAAAAATAAATGAGATTAGTAAAACATTCAGAGTTGATGTGCTGAATATGGAATGTGACAAAGACCATTTTCACTTATTGTTCAAAGCAAAACCAACTTTAGATATACCAAAATATCTAAATGCTATAAAGACTATATCATCACGGGAAATAAGAAGGAAATTCCCAAAAATAAAAAAGAAACTTTGGGAAGATACTTTTTGGTCAAGGTCATATTTTTTAGCAACAACAGGACAAGTAACACTT
>JAHIPJ010000131.1 GCA_018894445.1 Actinomycetota bacterium | reverse complement strand
TCTCCTAATTTCATTATGGCGCCGCCACCATACTTCCTTTCAATTTGAGATACTGTATCCTCAATAATTTTCTCTCTATCCATATTAAACCCTCCAATAAACAATGTTTATGTAAAAATGATATAATAAATAAATATTATCTTATGTGCAATTGTCCATAAGCCTATTTTAACATATTAAAAATATTTTTAAATAGTAAAATTAAATTTAAAAAATATCTTTTTATTTTAGACTAAATTTATTAAGAATAGCATACTCAGCTCCCTGGGATTTCAGCCGGCTTTCAAATAATGTAATTTCTAAACAATCCAACCGATCAACTGAATTCATTTCATGCTTATTCACAAGTTGTTCTATATTCTTTTTATTCTTTATTCTGGCAATAGTAATGTGGGGAAAAAATTTTCTTTTTTCTTTTCTTATTTTAACCATGCTAAGATTATTTTCTAACTCATTATAAATTTCAGATATTTGCCTTCCCCCATTACCTATCTCCAAAAAAACAACTCTGGCATTATTTGGGCCTGGAAATGCGTTTATCTTTCCATTAATTTCATACTTAAATCTTCTAAATGCATCAGCTGTCTCCTTTATAGCTTTTTCTATTTTATTTATTTTGCCTGTATTTATGTTCCCTAAAAATTTTAAAGTTATATGAATATTTGGAGCTGATACTACTTTTATTTGTTTTTCTTCTTTCAATAAAGCTGCTGTAAAATTATATATATCATCCTTTATAAATTCCGGAATATCTATAGCTATAAATAGTCTTTTTTCAAAATTATTTTTATCTTCTTTCACTAATTCTTTCTTTCCTATAATACTTTTCACCTATTGCTGCCCTGAGCTCATTTAGTATAAATTGTGCTGTCCTGAATTTTACCTCACATCTATTACCCGGAAATTTTTTCTCAAATATTTTCTCATATCCACCAGGTCCCAATATACAACAATATACCAGACCTACTCTTTTATACTCCGCCTCCGGCCCTGCAAATCCAGTTACGCTTAATGCGTAATCAGAATTAAAAATTTTCCTCACCTTTTCTGCCATAATCAGACATACTTCTCTGCTCACAGCTCCGTATTTATCCAGGATATTCTCATCTATATCAAGTAATTTAATTTTTGAATAGTTTGAATAAGATACTATACCTCCCAGGAAAAACCTGGAACTCCCAGGTGTATCGGTAATAATACTGCTTATAAGGCCGCCGGTTATTGATTCAGCTATACTGATAGTTAACCTGCCGCCAATTTTTGCTATAGTTTCTTTTAAGTTATCAGAAATTAAAGTATCATCCTTTCCATAAAAATAGTTTCCCAATTTAACGGTAATCTTCTCTTCAATTCTTTTTAAATTCTTATTAGCTTTTGCACTGTCCGGTGATTTTGCCACCAGTATTATTTTTGTTAAACCTGGATCAGCAGTAATCCCTGTCTCAACATTAATCTTCTTTGCTTCACTTACAATCTCCTTAATCTTTTCTTCTATCTCTGTTTCACTGATATCAGTAGTTAGAAGTGTAGACTTTCTTATTTCAAACTTATCACCTCTTAAACTTTTATTTCTTTTCTTATCTTCTAAGAAAGGTATAACATCATAATCAAACATACTTTTCATCTCTTTCGGAACCCCTGGAATACAGAATATTATCTGCCTGCTGCCTAATTCTATCCTGAATCCGGAAGCGCTTCCCAATCTTGGTTTAATTGGAAAAGAATTTTCGGGAATATAAGATTGGCGTAGCAATCTCTCGGTAATTTTTTTATTCTTTGATTTTTTAATAAATTTCAGACTGGTATCATCAAGGCTTCTGTCTCTTATTAGTTTTAAATTCAAAGTTGAAGCAACTGTACTTCTGGTAACATCATCATCAGTAGGACCCAATCCTCCACTTATTATTATTAAATCGCTATATTTTAAACTTTGTCTTAATACGTTAGATATTTCGCTCAGGCTATCACCAACAGTAAACATATATTTGCATTCTATACTCAGATCAGTAATTCTTTCCGCTATATATTTGGAATTTTTATTCAGTATTAGTCCCAGATTTAGTTCAGTTCCTATGCTTATTATTGAACAATTCATATTCGAAACTTATAAAAATTTCTAATTTTCTTTTTCTTCTAATAACTTGATTAAATCCACCTTTGAGATTAATACTTCTCTGGGCTTACTACCATCATAGGCGCTAATTAATTCTCTATCTTCCATTTGATCAAGAATTCTTGCAGCTCTTGAATAACCTATCTTTAGCCTTCTCTGTAATAATGAAGCTGACGCATGCCCGAAATCTACAACTACTCTTAAAGCATCATAGAATAGATCGTCTTCATCATGCGTATCCTTTTTTTCATCGCTTATTCTTTTTGAAACTTCTAAACTATACTCAGGACTGCTGATATTCCTTATATATCCGGTAATCATCTCTATTTCCCTTGAAGTTACAAAAGCTCCTTGAATTCTTTCCGGTCTATTGGAATAGTAAGGTAAATATAGCATATCTCCTTTTCCAACTAATTTTTCTGCCCCACCGCAGTCCAGGATAACCCTGGAATCAACATTTGATGTAACCATAAATGCTATTCTTGAAGGTATATTTGCTTTGATCAACCCTGTTATTATGTTAACCGAAGGTCTCTGGGTAGATATTATTAAATGAATACCAACTGCTCTTCCCATTTGTGCAATCCTGCAGATGCTGTCCTCTACCTCCGATGCTGATAATATCATCAGGTCAGCCAATTCATCAATAAATACTAATACGTACGGTAAAGGTTTGAAATTCTCATACTCATTCTCATTTCTTTTTGCCTCAAAATTGTACATTTCCAGGGATTTAAAATTTCTTTCAACCAGTATTTTAAACCTTTTCTCCATCTCCCCTACCACCCATGCAAGGGCTGAAGCAGCCCTCTTTGGATTTATTACCACCGGTGATAAAAGGTGAGGTATTCCATTATAAATACTGAGCTCTACCATTTTTGGGTCGATCATAATAAATCTAACCTCACTGGGTCTTACCTTCATAAGAAGAGAAATGATAATGCTGTTAAGACATGAGCTTTTTCCTGAATTAGTAGCACCGGCAATAAGAATATGCGGCATTTTAATTATGTCCATATAAATAATATTCCCTGAGAGATTCTTGCCTAAAGGAATATTTAACAAATTATTAGTTAAGTTCTTATCATCATCAGAATAAATATCTCCCAGAGTAACAATACTTCTAACAATATTGGGTACCTCAATACCAATGGCAGATTTCCCGGGTATAGGAGTATGAATCCTTAAATCTGGTGAACCAAGAGCAACGCAAAAGTCATCTTCCAGACTAAGTAATCTTTGAACTTTCACCCCCGGTGAAAGTTTCATTTCATAAAGGGTTACAGTAGGACCACTAACCACCCTGTCTATTCTGGCATCTAAATTAAAGTCACTGAACAGTCTATTCAGGATATAAACTCTTTCCTTTACGCCTTGCTTATATAATTTGGAAGGCAAATCCTTGGATTTCTTCAGTAAATTTATAGGAGGTAATCTATAATTGTTTTCCAGATCACCGCTTTTTACTGTTGGTATTTTTAATTGATCACTAGCAGCTTCAATTGTGCTAATTTTTTTTATAGATTCATCCTGCGTTTCAACTTTTTCCTTAAATGCCCTGTAAGCATTATCAATAACTTCAATGTTTTTTAAGTCAACTTTTCCGTGACTGCCGTAAATTTCTTTTTCATCTATTAACGGCTTTTTTAACACTGTATATTCGTCTTCCGTACTTCTTCTTTTAAATAAATTACCCACAGACTTAAAATTTATTTTTTTAAGTAAGTAGATTATCTTTTTACCAATATCTATAAGGGATATCTTTGTAATAATCAATATTGATATAACCAGTAAAACACCCAGCACTACTACAGCACCGGTGCTGCTAAAGAGTTTAGATAATCCATAAAAAATCCCTGCTCCTACAATCCCGCCTCTGGCTTTTACCAGAACTTTATCAAAAATATTTACTTTTAGAGCAAAGTTATGACTTCGAATTCCCAGTATAGAAAAAAATAACAGAAAAAATCCCAATCCAAAACTTGAAGGTAGCAGGCGGATCCTCCTCAGGAAGAAGCTAAAACCCCAGATTAAAAGAAGGAAGGGAATTAAGTATCTACCGACTCCAAAAACAAAAGATAAAAAATCATTTACATATGTATTTAGAAAACCAGCATTTGAAAATCCAAATACACTAATAAATAACAGAACCGAAACCATTATTATTAAAATACCATAAACTTCAGGTCTTCTCTTAACATATTTTTTTCTATTTCTAGAATTCCCTGAACTTAAACTGCTCTTAACTTTTGTTATTTTTTTTCTTCTATAATTTCTTCTAACCATTTTTTAAAGGACTTATATTTTAATTAATGCTTATCAGGACCAATAACTTTAGTTATTAGTATAGGTCTTATTCTTGCTTTTTTAAAAATAAATTTTTCTAACCTGTCATTAATAAAATCTTCAATCATTTTTCTATCCGCCATATTATTATCAAAGCATGTTTTTACGGAATTTTTTATAATTTTCTTTGAATCATCTAGAATTTCTGTTAAATTTTCAATATATATTATCCCCTTTAGAATAAAATCAGGTTCACATAAAATTCTTCTCCCGGCATAATCTATTCCAACTACTATAAATATAATTCCGTTTCTTGATAATATCTTCCTGTCTTTGAGTACCATATCCTCTATATTCCCCATCCCAACACCATCAATATAAATAGTCTGGGGATGTAAATTGTTTGAAACTCTGCATAAATCTGAATTCATTTTAATAATATCACCATCTTCAGCTATAATAATATTTTTTTCATTAATTCCCATTGACTCTGCTATGCGCGCATTCTGAACTCTATGTTTATCTTCTCCATGAATTGGAATAAAGTATTTAGGATTGGTTAAATTTATCATAATCTTTATCTCTTCCTGGGCAGCGTGCCCCGACACATGAACACCTGCAATGGACTCATAGAAAACATCTGCTCCTTGTTTTATAAGCCTGTTAATAGTATTGGATATAGCCCTTTCGTTTCCCGGAATCGGAGAAGCAGAGATTATCACCATATCTCCTTTCATAATGCTGACTCTCTTATGTTCTCCTAAAGCCATCCGGTTCAGAGCTGAAAGCGGCTCTCCCTGACTGCCTGTTGAAAGTATCACTATTTTTTTTATAGGAAACTCATCAATTCTGGTTATTGGAACTATGGTATCTTCAGGAATTTTCAGGTAGCCAAGTTCAGCAGAAATTCTAATAGTTCTTAGGATGGACTTACCTGAAATGGCAACTTTTTTTTCAAGTTTATTGGCCACATCCAGTACCTGTTGTATTCTATGTATATGTGATGAGAAAGTGGCTACAATAATTCTTCCCACCGCCTTTTCAAATTTTTCAAGCAGCGTTTTACCCACATCCCTTTCCGGAAGAGTAAATCCTGCCTCTTCAGCATTGGTACTGTCACATAAAAGAGCCAGTACGCCTTCCTGGCCAGCTCTGGCAATTTTTGAAAATTGTGTAACTCTATTATCAATCGGGGCATGATCAAATTTAAAATCTCCCGTGTGGACTATGGTCCCGATATCTGTTTTTATAATTAATCCCACACCATCCGGTACACTGTGATTAACCCTGAAAAAATCTATATGAAATGGCCCGATATCTAAGGGCTTATCGGGATTAATCTCATTGTATTTAACAGGAATTACATTTTGTGAATTATCGAACTTTACTTTAGCCAAACCTATTGTAAGTCGGGTACCAAATACAGGCACATTAATTTCTTTAAATAAAAACGGGAGACCGCCTATATGATCTTCGTGTCCATGGGTAAGTATTATTGCTTTTATCTTACTTTTATTTTTCTTAACATACGAAAAATCCGGTATTATAAAATCAATCCCCGGCATATCATCATCCGGAAACATTATCCCGCAATCAACAATTATAATCTGATTATCTTTTTCAAAGACCATCATATTCTTGCCAATACCACTTAAGCCACCCAGAGGTATTAATTTCAAACTAGTTTTTTTTGCCATAATTATTTATTTATAAAATTTTACCTCTAACCGATTAATCAATTATCTTATGCCTTTTTAAAATCTCCTTGAAAGCGATTAGTTCTTTATCTTCCATAGGACATAATGGGAGCCTGCATGAGCCCACATTAATACCTTTTAAATTTAATGCCTCTTTTATAGGAACCGGATTTGTGGCTATAAAAATCCCATAGAATATGTCTGTCAGATCCCGGTGCATTTTTGCTGCTTTTCTAAAATCTCCTTTTTTAAAACTGGTTATCATTTCCTTTATTTCATTACCAATAATATGGGAGGCAACGCTAATAACTCCATATCCTCCCAGTGATAATATGGGCAGCGTATCGCCATCATTACCGCTATACACAAGGAAATCTTCACCGGTATCCCTGATTATTTCCGAAATTTGTCTCATGTCACTGCTGGCTTCTTTAATTCCGCAAATATTTTCAATTTTGGACAATTCCACACAGGTCTTCGAGCTTATATTAGATGATGTCCTTGAAGGAACATTATACAGTATTATGGGAACTTTAACCTCACTGGCAATTGCTTCAAAATGTTTAAAAAGACCCCACTGAGAAGGCTTATTATAATAAGGCGCAACCAGAAGCAGGCAGTCCACTCCTATCTTCTCCGCTTCTTTTGATAATTCTATAGAATGTCTGGTATCATTAGAACCGGTACCGGCAATAATTTTAACTTTATCCCCGAAATTGTCCTTTGCAAATTTAAATAATTTTATCTTCTCGTTATCATCCAGTGTTGAAGATTCTCCTGTGGAACCTGACAGTAAAATCCCATCACTTGCTTCTTCATCAATTAAATAATTCAATAATTTACCGCAAGAGTCGAGATCAAGATTATATTTTTTATCAAATGGCGTTACCATTGCCGTAATTACCTCACCTATATCTATCATATAATCCTCCTCAAATAATAATGCAATTAAATGTCTATCAGCTTATCCAACCCAAAGGTATAATTAGAAAGCTTACCCAGATTTCTTATGGCAAGAATGACTCCGGGATAAAATGACGACCTGTCCAGACTATCATGTTTTATGGACAGAGTCTGACCTTTTGCCCCAAAAATAACATTCTGATGCGCCAGCAGTCCAGGAAGCCTTATGCTGTGAATATGAATACCGCCGGCAAGTCCCCCCCTGCAACCTTCTATGGTTTCGGTTTCACCTTCTTTTAACCTGGATTTGTTAAAAATACTGCCAAGGCTTATCTCATCCGCAGTTAATATAGAGGTTCCGGATGGAGCATCTTTCTTTTTGTCATGATGCAGTTCAATTATTTCACAACCATCAAAATATTTTGATATCATTTTTGAGATCTTAATCATAATCACAGCCCCGATTGAAAAATTAGGAGCGATAAGCGTCTTGCTGCCGGACTTTAAAGCCTTACTTTCAATATTGTCTAAATCCTCTCCGCTCAAGCCAGTAGTTCCTACAATTATATTTATATTATTGTCAATAGCCCAATTAATAGTTTTATTAGCTGCATTGGCATTGGTAAAATCAATAATAATATCCGGATTTAGTTCTTTAATGTCCTCATAAGAATTATAAATTTTATATCCTGTTTTTTTACCAATTAAAAATTCACCTACATCAACACCTGCATTCTCAATATCAAAACCTCCGATTAATTCTATTTCTTCTTCCTTTATCAACTCTCTGGAAATAGACGCTCCCATATTTCCACAAATACCGAACATTACTATCTTTTTCATAATAACCTGCCTTTATTTAGTTTTCCCAGTACTACCAGACTCATCTTGTCTAATTTAAAATACTTATCAACTATGTCATTTAAATCATTTTGCTTTACCTTATCTATTTTCTTTAATATCTGGTTAATAGTCAAAACTTTTTTATCAAATAGAAGTCCTTTCCCCAACCTGAACATTCTTGAACTTATATCTTCAACACCCAGAACAATATTTCCCTTTAAATTTTCCTTGGCCCTTTCCAGCTCAACCTCATTTACTCCGTGCTTGTTGATGTCAACTATTTCATCTTTAATCAATTTTAAAATTCTACCGGCATTTTTAGGTGAAGAAGCTGAATATATAATTGTTATCCCTGTATCCAGATATTGGGCATTACTGCTAAAAATTGAATAAGCAAGACCCTCTTCCTCCCTTATTTTCTGGAATAATCTGCTGCTCATACTCCCACCAAATAAATTTGTGAATAATGAAATTGGATATTTATCCTCACTATCCCGCCTGCAGCCCAGGCCACCGAAGCACAAATGAACCGAGCTGGTCTTACTACTATGTATTTTCTTTACACTTCCATTATCAGGAGGTTCCTGTCCGGTAAAATCATTCATATATTTTCTATTTTCCATTCCACCAATATTTTTCTTTATTTTATCTATCAAATCTTTATGTTTTATATTACCCGCAGCTGAGATAACCGTGCCGCCGATATTGAACTTTTCCTTAAAATAGTCCAGTATGGCAGATTTTTTGATCATCTTCAGTGAATTATTGGTGCCTAAAATTGGCAGGCTTAGAGGATGTCCGTCCAGAACCGCTTCATAGAAATAATTCATAAGATTGTCCGATGGATTATCCTCTACCATCTTTATTTCCTCAACTATTACTTTCTTTTCGGTTTTTATATGCTCTGTTAAAAAAGATGGGTTCGTTAGAATATCAAATAATAATTCTGTACAACTGTCCAGATGGGTGTCAATGAAATCAGCATAGACACAGCAGTTTTCTTTATCCGTGAAAGCATTAAATTCGGCACCCATTGAATCAAATTCAATGGCTATGTCTTTATAACTTCTTTTACTGGTGCCTTTAAAAATAAGATGTTCTATAAGGTGGGAAATTCCATTGATATTTCTATTTTCATTTCTGGATCCAGCCGGTACCCAGAAACCTAACGATATTGACCTAAAATGAGGGATATACTCACTAATAACCTTTATTCCATTATTTAATTCAGTTATTTTATATTGGTCAAATTTTATGCTACTCGATGAAACTATTTTTTCATTTACCTCACTAATAAAATATTCAGATATCATTTTATTCAGATATCAGTTCTTTCCAGACCTATTTTTTTAGTCCTGTAATCAACATTACCAACTCTAACCAGTATCTTATCACCTATTTTTAAATAATCTTTAACATCTTTAATTCTTTTATTTGTAACTTTGGATATATGAAGAAGTCCATCTACCCCGGGAATTAAATTTACAAAAGCTCCGTAGCTGGTTATTCCTACCACAGTTCCCATAAACTCTTCTCCCACTTTTATATCTTCAACACCCTTTAACATTCCTTCTATCCTTTTCCTGGCCATTTTAATATTAACATCATTTGAAGAAATAATGGAAACCATACCTTCTCCATTGTGGTCACTTATATCAATTTCATCTAAATCAAATTCTTCTTTTATGCTTTTGATATTCTTCCCACCAGGTCCAATAACTTCGCCGATCTTTTCCCTGGGAATTTTAAAGGTAGTTATTTTCGGTGCACACTGGGACAGACATTCTCTGGGTTCCGGAATGACTTCTAACATTCTATCTAATATGAATAACCTTCCCTCCCGTGCCTTTTCCAGTGCCTGTTTTATAATATCTAAGTTAATACCTTTTATTTTTATGTCCATCTGTAGTGCAGTAATCCCATTTTTAGTTCCTGCAACTTTAAAGTCCATGTCACCATAAAAATCTTCTATACCCTGTATATCTTTTAATATCACAAACTTATCATCTTCACTTTTAATCAGGCCCATCGCTATGCCGGAAACTGGATTTAATATGGGGACACCTGCATCCATTAAAGCCAGGGTACTTCCACATACACTGGCCATTGAGGTGGAGCCATTGGATTCCAAAACCTCAGATACCAACCTTAAGACATATGGAAATTTATCTTCATCTGGAATCATAGGTCTTAGAGCTTTTTCAGCCAGAGCACCGTGCCCGATATCTCTTCTTTTTGGTCCTCTTAGCGGCCAGGTTTCACCGGTGCTGAAAGGTGGGAAATTATAATGATGTATATATCTTTTAAATTCTTCTTTTCCCAGGCTATCTATTTTCTGCGCTTCCCTTATTGAACCTAAAGCCAATATAGTAAGAGCCTGTGTTTTCCCTCTGGTGAAAAGGCCAATGCCGTGTGTTGTCTCCGGAAATAAACCCACCTCACAGCTTATGTCTCTTATCTCATCAGGTTTTCTGCCATCGGGCCTTATCCCTTTCTCCAAAATCATTTTTCTTACTAATTCTCTCTCAAGCTCTTTAAAACTTACATCAATGCTCTCTTTATCTTCCGGAAATTCTGATTCTAACTTTTTTTCAGTCTCTTCTCTGATAATTGAAACTCTATCCTGGAAATACTCCTTATCAGTATTTTCCAGTAAAATTTTCTTTTTATCATCTTTTGAGTATTTAACAATACTATTTAAAATTTCCTGAATTTTTTCTTTTACTAATTCTATTACTCTTTTTTCAACATCTTTATTTAACTTAAAATTTGATGTTTCCCTTTTCTCTCTACCTGCTATTTTTTTAAATTCTTTTTGAATGTTAACAATTTTTTTTATTTCACTATGCGCTCTTTCTATGGCTTCCAATACTACTTCTTCAGGGACTTCTTTGCCGCCTGCCTCTACCATCAATATTGCTTCTTCTGTCCCTGCTACCACTATATCTATAATGCTTTCTTCAATCTCACTATAAACTGGATTCACTATCCAGTTTTCACCTACCTTAGCAATCCTGACAGCACCTACAGGTTCTTCAAATGGTATATCTGATATACATAGAGCCATCGAAGTTCCATTAATTACTAAAATATCATAAGGATTAACCTGATCGAACGAAAGAACTGTTGCAATTATTTGAATTTCATTTCTTATATTTTTATTAAATAATGGCCGCAGAGGCCTATCAGTCAACCTTGCGTTAAGAATTGCCTTATCACTGGCCCTTCCTTCTCTTCTAAAAAATCCTCCTGGTATTTTACCTGCCGCGTACATTCTCTCTTCAACATCGACCACAAGCGGGAGAAAGTCTATATTTCCAGCTATTTTCTGATTCATAACTACTGTGACCAAAACTCCATTTCCACCAAGTTTAACCAAAACTGAATTAGCCTGCCTTGCTATTTTACCAGTAGAAAACGACATTTTCTTTCCATTAATATCAATTTCATATCTTTTTTCCATTTTATATTACATTCTCCTTAAAACTACCAATATAAAAAAACTATTTTAATATAGACTTATTTCCTTAATCCTAATTCTTCAATTATTTTTTTATATTTGTTTACATCATTATTTTTTAAATATTCCAGAAGTCTTTTTCTTTTACCAACCATAATAACCAGACCTCTTCTAGAATGATGATCCTTTTTATTCGCCTTCAAATGTTCATTAAGCATGTTAATCTTTTTTGTAAGAATAGCTACCTGAACTTCAGAAGAACCGGTATCATTCTCATGAGTTTTAAATTTTTCAATAACCTTTTTTTTATCTTCTTTGACTAAAGCCAACTTTTTTCACCTCCTCAAAATTGCACGTACTATAATTTATCACAAGCTTATACTAATTACAATTTAATCACATTCCGGTATTGACCTCTTTCATAATTGAAATTATCCTAAAAACTTTTTAAAATCCTTTAAACTCAGTCCGGGTTCATTAACTTTTTATTTTAAAATATTTTTTAGCATATTCTAAATCCATTTTCATCTGGCTGATTAATTTATCTTTACTTTCAAATGTGATTTCAT
>JAHIPJ010000130.1 GCA_018894445.1 Actinomycetota bacterium | reverse complement strand
TGCTGACACCACACTTTGGACATTTAAATGGATTTGCCATTCTTATACCTCCTTTCAAATTCCTTTCTCTTCTGCTTCTTCCCTCCACCTTTCGGGATTTATCATCTTGTCTAATACATCATCCACAATACTATCCAATCCATCCCTTACGGATTTAACCGACTCAGTAACTCCCTGTTCCTTTTTTATCTCCTCAATTGCAATATCTAAATCCTGCAATGCCTCACCAAGCCTCTCTATCTCTTCTTCGGATAGGGTTCCTCCTTCCATACGCTTCATTGCCTGAAGATTGAGGGCGTCTTTAATTATCTCTACTAAAGCAATGACTAAACCTAAAACCCCGTGTTTTAGATTATCTTCATCAATATCTATAGGCATCTTTTTCTCCCTTAGCTTGGAAGTTATCAGTAACAAAAAACCCTCTTCTATCTTCCATCTGGTTACTGGTCGCTGGTTTCTGGTTTCTTTGTAATTTTGATTTCCAAGATCCCGTTTCTATAAACTTTTTCTATCTTTCCCTTAGGTGCGCAGGGTAATTTCAACTCCTGATGATATTTACGCTTAGGAATATCCACAGATATTGTAAGTTTATCCTCTTGTAAATTAAGATTTATATCATCCTCATCTATACCTGGCATTTCAGCTATTATCTTGATATGATCTTTCTCATCAAAGATATCTACAGGCCGTTCCTGGGGCGCTGGAGGGGGTGAGGGCTTCACTTCAGTTTCCCGTTTAATAAAAGATTTTTCCCTAAAGGTCCTTCCTCTTACGCCCGTAGGTATGCCACTTGGGATACCTGAAGGCCTTCCTTCGGCCCTCTTCAAAGGAGTTTCTTTCAACTTACGCTCTACTTCTTCATCAATCTTTTTTAATCTTTCTTTGAATGCTGGAGATTTTTCCAAGCCCTTGAACAATCCACCCAATCCTGGAATCATCTTGCCAATCCCTTTAAGAATTCCTCCTGCTACACTTTCGTCTTCTTTATCATTTTCTTTCTTTTTATCTTTTTCAGCCATTTCCTTCCCTCCCCAGTTTTGCTCCTTTGATTTCAGAAGTCAGATGTCAGAAGTCAAATTTTTCTGATCTCTGTTCTATTCTGCCTTTATTCCTTTAGCCTTGGCAGATATCCAGCCACACCAAGGACAACCGCTACTTATAAGTTCCTCTACTGGCACTCGCTTGTCGCATTGAGGGCAATCTTCCTTAGCTACCACAGCCTCTTTCCATGCTGCAGTCTCATAATTGGTTCCACTGGGAAATTCTAAACCATATTTAGCTGCAGTTTCAAATGAAGCTAATGCCGCCCGTATCTTGATGCCAAGTAATTCAACACCAGCGATAGAAATAGTAATGTCGGCATTGATTACCAAACCCTTATCCAGAATGCGGTCTATTACGTCAACCAGGGTTCCACTACTACCATCATAATCTCTTGTCGCCTCTAAAGCCATCTCTACCCACCCCCTCTATTTTTAGCTATCATGCCCTGGCCTTTACAAATATGGCAAGCCACAGGATTTGGTCTACGTGGATAAATGCCCGTCCCTCCACATTTATGGCATTTTTTTGGATTCTTTATTTTTGTAACCAAACCTACACCGCCACAGGCCAAACAGTGTAAGCGGCTGGTAGTATATGGTTGTACTCCGGTTCCATTGCAAAAATTGCATTTCATTGTGGGGCCAATAACTCTCACCTTACCTTTTCCTCCGCATACCTGGCAGGTAGATAGTTTAGATAGAAGTTGAAAAGGATCCTTGCCCGTTCCATTACAAAAGCCGCATTTAACTTCTACTTTATTTCTTTCTATTTTCTTAAGTTCCTCAGGTGTTATAGTAGCCCATTTTGGTTTTCTGGCCATCTCTTACCTCCTTTCCAACCACAGAATACCCAAAATTATCCGCAAAATATTTTGCGGTCTCCGCGGTCGTACTCTTTGCAATTACAATTTATTCAATTCTTCTAACCTCTTATCAAGTTCTTTTTCTTTCCTTTCATATTCCTCTTTAGATATTTCTCCCATCTCACGGCGCATCTTAAGTTCAAGGAGTTCCTGCACCAAGGCAACCTTAGGGTCTCTTTCTTCCTCAGCCTGCTCCTGGACTGCTTCTGCTATTTCCTTAATTGCCCCCATAGGAGCAAAAGGAATAGCAGGTATAAGACACAAGAATTGGCTCAAACTCATCTCTATAGGAGCAATTCGTCTTTTTCGACTTACAGGTATTTTTATCTTACCCCATTCTCGTGAAGGTAATCTTCTCCAGGCTACAGGTAAAGTAACTCTTCCGGCATTACTAACCAAAGGAATCACACCTGATACTAAAGGAATAGGTTCAGATACCAAGGGTACGACTTTGGCAACTAAAGGAACGGCTGCACTCACTGATGGTATAGCTGCACCTGGCGGCAGTAGTCTTGGCACTTTCTTTTTTTGATATTTTCCTTCCTTTAATTCACTTTCACTAATGGGTCCAACTATTGAAGGTACAGCCTTACTGACCGAGGCCACAGCATTACCACCTGAGGCTACGTCTCCAATCCCTAAGGGTATAGCTACGTTTACTGAGCGGAATTTCGGTAGCCTTTTTAATCTCTCTTCCTCAGCCTTTCGTCTCTTTGGCCTTTCTTGCAAAGCAGATTCCTCCTTTCTTAAATAACTTTTCTTTTTAGGAGACATTTCCCCTCCCCCTATGCTCATCGAAACTTGACACTTCTTTATCCATATATCTTATTAGCAAAGTCTTCCAATCTATCAATACCTTTAATTTGATAAGGAAAAAGAGGCAGTTGGCTAATTTTGTATTTACCAACTTTTTTAGCTATTTCCTGAATAGCCATAAGCTGCTCTTCCCTTTTTGAACTACAAAAATTACACTGGTTAGGCGGAATAACCATATTGACTATCAGGTTTCTACAGGGAACTTTGAGTCTGTCAAGTGCAGCTAAAAGATCTTCTGTCTCTGCAAATCCCATTGCTTCAGGGATGGTTATAGCCACAAACTCGGTATTATTGGAATCAGTAAGCATGTCCTGGACTTTTCTTATCTTCTTTGAAAGGTCTATCATCTCTTCGGTCATCTTATTTAAACGCACTACTCCTTTA
>JAHIPJ010000129.1 GCA_018894445.1 Actinomycetota bacterium | reverse complement strand
ACCGATAGTATCTTCATCCACCATATCAATTTTATTAAAAATGACACAAATACCCACGCCCTTTTCTATACATGTCTCTACAATTTTTAAATCCTGGACGGTTATTTCTTTAATGCAATCAATAAGCACTAAACTTATGTCTGAATTTTCTATGGATCTTATTGTCCTTAGTTCGCTATAATATTCCAGTTCTCCTCCCTTATCCTTTTTTCTTCTTAATCCGGCGGTATCTATAAATTTATAATTTCTGTTATTTATATTCACTATGCTGTCAATACTATCTCTTGTGGTCCCCTCAACCTCATCAACTATTGCTCTTTCATCTTTAATAATGGCATTGAACAATGTTGATTTGCCAGCATTCGGTTTACCCAGAATACATATGCCCGGAACAACCTTTTCTTCATATTCTCCTATAACTATAGAATCTTCTTTAAATTTAGAAACTAATTCATCCAAAAGATCTCCCGTATTTATACCATGCAGTGCAGATATTTTTACAGGATACCCAAAACCAAATTTTAAAAAATCTTCAATATAGAAATTACCCTTTTTATAATCATGCTTATTTCCGGTAAATATTATTTCCTTATCTGTTTTTCTCAAGATCTCTGCTATTTCTTCATCAAGCGGGGATACGGGTTCTTTTAGATCTACCATAAAAATAATAATATCTGATTCATCTATTGCTTTTTTGGTCTGTAAAAACACCTGCATATCCATCCTATGTTTTGATTTTAAATCTATACCACCTGTATCTAACAGATAAAAAATTTTACCATTCCAATCAGCCTTGTAATATTTACGATCTCTGGTAATCATTGGTTCCTTATGCACTATTGCTTCATTTTTCTGGCATATTCTATTAATTAGTGTTGATTTTCCCACATTTGGTCTTCCGACAACAGCAACTTTTGGAATATTTTCCTTCATATTTACCCGCTTATATTTAATTAAAATGTTAATTCTTTTATAAAACTAGTACCGTTTTCAGATATTATTTTTATCTTATTACTAATTATCTCAATATCTCTTCTAGCATAGTTATCAATAGTCAAATTTTCTTCATTAAAAATGCTGCTGGGAATAAGTATTTTCTCATATATTTCCATATTCTCTTTACTTAACTTTGATATTATGTCTTTTCCGCTTAAAAGTCCTGTTATTTTTATATTTCCACCAAAAAATTTATTTTCTATCTCTAATATTTTAATATAAGAAACTATTTTTTCCCCAATATTATTAAATTTTTCTAAGATAATTTTTAAAGCGTTACTTATTATGGCTTTCCCATATTCTGATGTAACTATTAATATATATTTTCTAATCTTATTAAATTTACCAGGAATGGGAATATGATCATATTTTAAATAATCTTCCACTTGTTTTAAAAAATCAGTGCTTTTCCCAATTCCATTTTCAATCTGGTAAAAATTTCTATAGTATTCATATTCAGGAAAATCAACTCCGGCAAGAATATAAAATTCATCAGAAAGATAAATATTATCAGAATCTTTTACTAACTTATAATCTTTCTTAAAATTATTTACATAATCTATAATCTTTAAAGCACTTTTTCTTTTATAAGGTTTCAAGTTATAGTTATTATTAAACCCGGTAATTCCGACTGGAACAATCCCTATTGATAACATATTTTTTAAGTCATTTAGTAATATAAAAAGTGTATCTGCTAAATTATTGCCATCATTGATTCCGGGGCATAAAACTATTTGGATATTTGTTTTAATGCCATTCCTATCAAGGATTTTCAGATTATCCAATCCAGACATATTTTTTTTATTACCAAAAATTATTGTCCTTATATTCTCATTCATACTATGTACAGAAATATAAAGTGGCTCCAACCTATATTTTATTATTTTGTTCAAATCATCTGCTGTAACATTGGTAAGAGTTATAAAATTGCCGTACATATAGGAAAGCATGTAATCATCATCTTTTATATATAGAGAAGATCTTAAGTTTCCAGGAAGCTGTTTTACAAAACAAAATATACAATTATTATTACAGGTTTTTATTTTTTTTGATAATTTATAATTTTTCAATTGCTTCTTTTACACCCATTATATCTTCCACAGGTGTAGATGCACCGCCGCTTATTCCAACATTTTTAACATTATTGAACCATTCCGGTTTGATTTCCTTATAATTTTCAATGTGGTACGTTACTGCATTGCACTTTTTTGATATTTCCATCAGGTGTGTTGTATTTGCACTGTTTTTCCCACCAACTATTATCATTATATCAACACTATTTGCCAGTTTTTTAGTTGAATTTTGTCTTTTTTTTGTAGTATTGCAGATGGTATTAAATACAACCAACTCTTTGGCCTTTTCCAGTAATTTGCTGGTAATCAGACATAATTTTCCTATAGTTTGTGTTGTTTGGACAACAACTCCTATTTTTTCCTTACTGGAAATTTTTTCTGCATCTGCTTCATTTTCTATTACCGCATAATTTTTATTTAATACATGGTCTTTTATTCCCATTACCTCAGGGTGATTTTTATTTCCAATAATCACTACAAAGTATCCATTTTTGCTGAGTGTTTCAGCTCTAGCCTGGGCTTTCTTTACAAAAGGACAGGTAGCATCAATAATCTTAACATTCTTTTTTTTAATTTCATTAACTAAAACCGGGGACATTCCATGGGATCTTATAATAAATATACTGCCAGGTATTATTTTTTCTAATTTCTCAACCGAAATTAAACCTTTTTTTGCCAACTCATTTGTGACCCCTGAATTATGAATAATAGAACCAAGAGTAAAGATCTTAGTTTTTTTACCCTGATTTTCTTTTAATATTTCTTCTGCTAATTTTAGAGCCCTCTTTACACCAAAACAGTATCCTGAATATTTAGCTGTTTTTATATCCATGTGCATTAAAAACCTTATTTTTCTATTTTATTTTATCGTATATTTTACCTATCTCTTTCATTGTTCTATCAACTATTATACTGATAGCTTCTTTTTTACTATGTTCTTTCAAAATATCTTTTATATCTATTATATCTCCAACAATTAATTTAACCCTGGGGAAAAATATTCTCTTGTGAGGTTTCTGTATTATTTTATTTGTACCACTTATTGCTACAGGTAGAATGGGGGTATTACTCGCTGCTGCTATAAATCCTATGCCCTTTTTACCACCTCTTAATACCCCATCAGTGGATCTTGTACCTTCCGGGAATAAACCCAGGACATTTTCGTCTTTTAAAATTTCAAAAGAAATATAAAATGCTTTTCTATTAAAAGCCTTTCTTTCAACAGGAAAGGCATTTAAGAAAGTTACCAGAGAGGATAAAAACTTATTATTATATAATTCTTTTTTTGCCATAAAATATACACATCTGGGAATATATGCTCCTATTACCACCGGATCCAGGTAGCTTATATGATTTGAGCATATTATCAACTTACCATTTCTGGGTACTTTGTGTAAATCTATTTTTTCTACTCTGTATAGCAGGCAAAAAATAACTCTTAAAATAAACTGCACTAACTTGTATAAAATAAAATAGGATTTACTATGTTTCGTTTTTAACATTTACTTTTTTAAAATATAATTTCTTAATTTTTTCAACAACTCCTTTTACTGATAATTTTGATGTATCAATTATAATTCCATTTTCCGGTATAATTAGTGGGCTGTCTTCTCTGCTGCTGTCAATTCTATCTCTGCTTATAATTTCTTTTTTGATTATATTTCTTTCTAAAAATTGCCCTTTTCCCCTGATCTGCAAATCTCTTCTTTTTATTCTTTCATCTAATCTTGCAGTTAAATATATTTTTAGTGCTGCATCCGGACAAACTACACTTCCCGTATCTCTGCCTTCAAGAACAGCATTACCTCCCTGGATAAATTTTTTTTGAAGACTTACTAAATATTTTCTCACTCCAGATAATTTAGAAACAATAGAAACTGCAGATCCTACTTCCCTGCTTCTAATCTCATCCGTAACATCTTTTCCATCTATTTTTACTGTGGTATATTTACTTTCATCTACTGAATTACTATCTAACTGGAGATTTATATTTCTGGCCAGCTTTAATATAGATTCTTCATCTTTACAATCTATATTATTCTGCAAAGCAAGAAGGGTAATTGCTCTATACATGGCTCCAGTATCAATATATTTTAAATTTAATTCTCTAGCTAAAATTTTTGCAACTGTACTCTTGCCGCTTCCAGCAGGACCATCTATGGTTATAATATTATCAAGCATCTTTTAACCAGTACTCATATATGTCTTTACGATATTATGCCTATTCTCTTTTATGTTATTGCACTAAAACTTTTTTTAGATTATATTTAAAACCGGGAAATGAAGTATTGATACATTCGGAATCCAGAATAGTTACTTTTCCTATTGATAACAAAGCCAGTATAGAAAGAGACATAGCAATTCTATGATCTCCGAAACTATCTACCATTCCTTCACCCGTCTTGAAATTCACATCTCCTATTATTATCATTCCATCCTCTTTTTCCTCAATATTCACCTTTAATTTTTTAAACTGGCTTACAATAGACCTGATTCTGTCACTTTCTTTATATCTTAATTCTTCAGCTCCTCTTATCACTGTTTTACCTTTTGCAACAGTTGCAGCTACACACAGTATTGGTATCTCATCAATTATATTAGGGATTTTATCTTTATCTATTTTTATAGAATTTAGATTACTGGAAAAAGTTTCAATATCTACAACCGGTTCATTATTTATAATTCTTTGATTTTTAATAATAATCTTTCCACCCATTTTTTTAAGTATTTCTATAAAATAACTTCTGGTGGGGTTCATACCGATATCTCTCATAATAGTATGTGAATCTTTTAAAATTAGAGTTGCAACAATAAAAAAAGCTGCTGAAGATATATCACCGGGTACATAAATATTTTTAGCAATTAATTCCTTGCCGGGTTTTAATTTTGTGTATTTACCATCGTAAATAATATCTGCTCCAAAGTACTGGAGCATACGCTCTGTATGATCTCTCGAAACTTCTGGTTGAACTATCTCAGTTGTACCTTCTGCGTTAAGAGCTGCCATAAGGATACTGGATTTAACCTGAGCACTTGGCACTTTAAGCTTAAATTTTTTTCCTTTCAGATCGGGGTTTCCAAATATTACTATAGGAGCCCTTGAATTATTTTCTCTTCCATTAATTTTTGCACCCATCTCTAATAGTGGCTCTATTATTCTTTTCATAGGTCTGTCGTTTATAGAACTATCACCACTCAATACGGACATAAAATTAGTTGCGGATAGTACACCACTCATTATTCTGATTGCAGTCCCGGAATTTCCAACATCCAGTATTTGGTCAGGTTCACTGAAGTTTTTAATACCTTTGCCATATACTATTAAATTCCCATCTATTTTTTCAATTTTTACCCCTAATTTATTTAAAATATCTATAGTTTTTATGCAGTCCTCGCAGAATAAGAAATTCTTTATTACTACATTATTATTAATCAATGAGGATATGATTACACTTCTGTGTGAAATTGACTTATCACCGGGAATTTTTATTTCACCTTTTAAACTTCTTGCTCCATGTATTTCCATTTTTATTCACTTAATACCTTTTTTACACTTACTTCGTATCCTGCTTTTTCAATAGCTTCTTTTGTAATTTTACTAGCATCTTCACCTTGAATCAGTACTTTAAGGATTCCCCCATCACTGAATTCTGTTGAATGAAAAATAGATATATCTTCAATATTTATTCCGTGAGAACTTATAGCCAGTGTAATTTCACTTAAAACTCCTGCTTTATCAGGTATTGCAACTCTAAGTTCATATAATTTGGAAATATCTTTCTCAATATATTTTGGTAAATTAATTCTTGCCTTCTGGGCTTTTATGTAATGTTTTTTTATTGATTCTGAATTTTCTTTTTTCAAGTTATTTTTAAACTTTATCAGATACTTTATATAGTCATCTATTGATTTAATTAGCTCATCTTTATTTTCTAAGCTTATGTCAAGCCACATTTTTATATTTGCAGCAGCTATTCTGGTCATATCCCTAAAACCACCAGCACATAGTTTAAATAAATTTTTCATCTTCTTTTGTTTATCATCAATCATATCAACCAGATTGGTTGAAAGGATATGTGGCAAGTGACTTATTAACGCTACATTTTCATCATGTTCTTTAGGATTTATAGAAATCACTTTTGCGCCAATTTTTGTAAATAAAGAATGTAATGTAACCAGAGGTTCAGTTATAGTAGTATCTGTAGGAGTTAGAATATAAAATGTATTCCTAAATAATTCTGGAGTGGCGCTGAGCACACCTTCATTTTCCGAGCCAGCCATTGGATGGCCGCCTATAAAAAATACTCCTTCAGGTAATATTTCACTTACTCTTTTAACTATCTTCTCTTTAGCGCTGCCAACATCTGTAATAATCGCTCCTTTTTTAAGGTAACCCTTAATATGTTCTACGACCTCGATTATTTTACTTAATGGTGTTGCTATTATTATCAAATCAGCATCAGTAACTGCTTCTTTATAATCTATAGCAACAACATCAATTATATTCCTGTATTTGGCTATATTCATTGCTTCACCTTCAATATCATAGCCAGTGATTATAAAATCTTCACCGGTATTCTTTAAAGATAAAGCTAATGATCCACCTATAAGTCCCAATCCTATTACAGTTATTTTTTTAATATTTTTCATTTTAACTCCTATCAAATCCAATAATTATTTTATCAGAAGTTTATAAAAATATCTTAATACTATATAAAAATTATTACATTTTGTGAATAAGAATTTATTTATTATTCTTAATTATTCTACTATAGTTTTAGTATTTTTATTAAACATAAAAAAATTTTAAAAATTTCCGAATATTCTCTATATTTTACTTCTAATCTATTGACAACATTTTTTAATTTTGGTATCTTTTTATCATCTTAGAACAGGAGGCAACTTTTAGAAATAACTGAAATTTATAGAATAGTAGCCAGAAAACTCAAGGGTCTTTAGCCCTTGAGATGAATGGCTATTAAAGGCGGTAGGGACTATCGTCTAAAGCCTGTGGAGCTGTCGTCGTTAGATGAAGCTGTGAAGCAGGAAGCCCTTGGGTCTTTAGCCCAAAGGTAGTTCACTTTCGAAAGAGAATAGATAAGAGGTTAATAATCTAAAAAGTCCCTGAGAAAAGTTCTAAGGTACACCCCGAGATTTTTAGTAGCCTAAAGCGCTAGCTATGGCAAAAGATAACTCGGGGTTTTTTTATGCATTAAAATTTTCAATCAATAAATTCCAATTTACACTCATTGGAATTTCATCTTATTATTTCTTTAACCTTTTTTATAATGGCTTCATATGATATTTCTTCATAGTTTAATAATTCATAAGGTTTTCCACTTCTGGGCATTTTTCTTACTGCAAGGATATATACCGGACTTTTTTCCGAAGCAGCACTTTTTACTGCTTCCCCTATACCTCCCTCGGCATAATGATCTTCAACAGTTAATATGGCTTTAGTTTCTTTTTGAGCTTTTCTGATAGAATCTTTATCTATGGGCTTTATACTATAAACATCAATTACTCTTACCAGTATATTTTCCTTTTTTAATTTCTCATAAGCTTTTAATGCTTCATGCAATGTTACTCCAGCTGCGCAAATAGTTACCACATCATTATTACTTTCCTTTACTACTTTACTTCCCCCAATTATAAAATCATCCTCATTGCTATAGATAATTGGTGTATCCATTCTGGTAGTTCTGATATACACATTTCCAAAATGTTTGGCAGCTTTCTCTACCAGCTTTTCAGTAGATATGCCGTCTGATGGATACAATACAACACACTCAAGTAAAGTTCTGAACATAGCAATATCCTCAAGTCCCATTTGAGAAGCTCCATCTTCTCCAATTGATACACCCGAATGCGAACCCACAAACTTTATATTCGATTTTGAGTACTGACTCATTCTAATCTGGTCAAAGGCTCTGGTTAGAAACGCTGCAAAAGAAGAAATGAAAGGAATTTTTCCCCTGATAGACAGCCCAAGCGCTGTACCCACCATGTTCTGTTCAGCAATATACATTTCAAAAAATCTTTGTGGAAATCGCTTTTTAAAGATCTCTGAAAATGTTGAGTTACTAACTTCAGCATCAAGGACAACTATTTGAGGATATTTTGAAAATATGTTAACCAGAGTATTACCATATGCTTTCCTGGTAGCTATTTTACCACTCTCCATAGGAATCTTATCATATTCTTCTATTCCTTCTTCAGGTATGTTAACCTCTTCTGGATTTAAAATTTCTCCCCTCATGTTTTTATCAACATTTCCTAATTCCCTAAGAGCTGTATCCAGCTGCTCCTCAGAAATTGCTTTTCCGTGCCAGCCATCTTTATCTTCCAGCAAGCTTACTCCTTTGCCCTTTATCGTTTTTGCAATTATCATTGTTGGCCTACCCCTTACACTTAATACATTTTTATAGGCATCAGCAATCTCTTCAATATTATGGCCGTCAACTGTAATGGTTTCCCACCCAAAGGAAGATATCCTTTTCTCATAGGCTTTAATATCCCATCCATATATTGTTTCTCCTCTCTGACCTAGCCTGTTAACATCTATAATTCCTACAAGATTATCCAGCTTATAATAAGCTGCAATCTGTATAGCCTCCCACTGCGAACCTTCAGTCATTTCACTATCCCCAAGAAGTACATATGTGTAATAAGGCAGCTTATCTATGTATTTAGCATTTAAGGCCATTCCCAGACCAATAGAGAGGCCCTGGCCCAATGAGCCTGTTGCAGCTTCAGCGTATGGGAAATCAGGAGTAGGATGACCCTCAAGCCTGCTTTCAAATTTTCTTAGCGTCAGTAGTTCTTCTTCACTTACAGCTCCAGCTGCAGCCCATAATGAATACATTAATGGAGAAGCATGACCTTTAGAAAAAATCAGACGGTCATTATTTATATATTCAATATCATTAATTTTGAATTTAAAAAAACCTCCAAAAAATAATGTAGACATCAACTCAACTGCTGACAGTGAAGAGGATGGATGCCCTGACCCTGCTTTAGTGGTCGAAATTAATATTAGATACCTGATGAGTTTTGATAATTTCTCCAATTTATCTTTGCTTATCATAATTGCTCCATTCAAAATTTTATATTATTTACTAAAAAAAAATTAATACCTCCAGACCATAACTCCTTTCTTATACAATTTGGATTAATTAATGTTTTCATTTATTAAAATCAAAAAAACACGGTACATACAAATAAATAATTTGAAAATCATATAAACAGCCGTCGTCTGCTATTTTTCATCGATATTGTTATCGTGGTTCTACATGTATCGAAATTTCACTTATGCTTTCGAACTTTTTCTTTATATCATCTTCTATTTTAGTGACTATGGAATGCGCTTTTTTTACATCTAAACTCTTTTTTAGCCTGCAGTGAAACGCCAGATTATATGACCCTTCTTTTTCAAGTATAGTAAAATTGTGACATGTTTCAGGATTTACATGTGAAGATATTTCTTTTTTTATATTAGAAATCAGTTTTTCTGATTCTTTGGTTATATCGTTCCAATCCTCACCACTTCTGGCATCCTCGATATGAATATATACACTGCGTATATTCCCTATTTTTTCTTTAATCTTATCTTCAGTAATTTTCGTAAACTTCTCTGTTTCTTCAAGTTTTAAGTATTTATTTAATTCTATATGAATAGAAATATCAATATAATTATCCACATTATATATATAAATATTATGAATATCCTTTACATACGGCTGATTTAATATAATTTCTTTTACATATGCTTCTATATTATCCTTAGATGACAGTGATTTCGTTTCCAGTATTATTTCGGAGTCAGTTATTTTACCTGATATTTTATTTTTTATTTTCTCTTTGATATTTTCAACCTGTGATAAATATAAATTACTTTTTAGGCATATTTCCAGATTTATGAACTTGATATTTCCAACTTCATGTATTTTCAATTTATTGACAGTTTCTATTTCGCTTATTTCTTT